>NZ_JBHXTE010000042.1:0-91625 GCF_042677545.1 Streptomyces sp. NPDC127108
CGGGGACGACCGGCCGGTCCCCGGCGGACGGTGTGAAAACGGCGCGGGCCCGGCGATCGCGGGGCCCGCTCCGTTTTCACCTGATGTCACCCGATGTCACCTGACGCGTACCCCCGGGGCCCGCGCCGGGCCGTTCACCCGGTGGTGCGCCGGTCACCGGCTCTCAGGCACGCGTCCTGCGGTACAGGACGGTGCCCGCGAGCAGCATGCCCGCGCCGACCGGCAGCGCGACGCCGACCGGCAGGGAGCTGCCCGTCTGCGCGAGCTGGTCCTTGCCCTTGGGCGGCGTGATCATGTGCGCCTCGGGCACGTTCGGCCCGGCCGCCGGACGCTCCGGCTTGTGCTGCGCGGGCGAGACGGGCTGGCCCGGCTTGCCGGGCTGGTGGGGCTTGCCCGGCTGCTCGGGCTTGACGCCGCCGCCGGGCTGCTGCGGCTTGCCGGGCTGCTGCGGCTTCCCCGGGTGGTCGGGCTTGCCCGGGTGGTCGGGCTTCGTGGGCGGCTTCCCACCGGTGTGGCTGTCGGACTCGTTGCCGCACTCGTTGCCCACGGCGGCGTTGCCGGCGCCGCCGACGTTGACGCTGTTGCCGCAGACGTTGACCGGGACGTCGACCGGCAGCTGCACGCTGTTGCCGGAGCCGACCCCCGGTGAGCCGTGGGCGCCGCCGTCGGCCGTGGAGCCGCCGCCCGAGGGCTTGCCCCCGTGGTCGTCCCCGTAGCCACCGCCACCGTGACGGGAGCCGGAGGTGTTGGCACACTTGTTGCCCGCCGCCGGGTTCAGGCCCCCGATGACGTTCACGGTGTTGCCGCAGACATTGACCGGGACGTCCACGGGAAGCTGGACGGAATTGCCCGACAGCACGCCGGGTGAATTCGAACTGCCGCCATGGGCGTTGGAGTCGGCCTGTGCGTAACCACCAGAGACAGCGAGTGCGCCGGTTGCGGCCGCCACGGTGATCAGGCCTTTGCGCGTGACCTGTCGCATAGCTAGTTCCTGCCTTGCCTTCCGGAATTGCGCACGGGCCCAGTGCGCCGTGCGCCCAATGCCCGTCGGCCCCGGAGTGCGTGACACGCACTCCGGGGCCGACGGAATTCAGACCCTCATGGGGTGAGGCCCCTCACGGGGTGAGACACAGCGGCGTCACTTGTTGACGCAGTAGTTCCCGAAGGCGGGGTTCAGCACCCCGATCACGGAGATCGTGTTGCCGCAGGCGTTCACCGGCACGTGCACGGGGATCTGGACGACGTTGCCCGAAGCGACGCCCGGGGAGTGCACGGCGGCACCCTGTGCACCGGCGTCGGCAGCGGCGACGCCCGCACCCGCGAGCACCAGACCGCCGGTGGCTACCGCAGCGGCAACGACCTTCTTGATCATTATTCCTCCTAGTTGGCAAATGCGGTCCCAGCCGCGGACCGCACCACCTGTAACGAAGGAGGAAGTTGAGGGCTACGAGAGCAAGGCTGCTTTCACTCTTTTCGGTCAATTGCGCACGCGCTGCCGATTATTGGAGTTTCGTTTCGGCACGCGCCGGCGCAGGAAGCCGAGAAACCAGGAGCTCAGGAAGCGTCGATGAACCGGTCGAGCACCCGGACCCCGAACTTCAGGCCGTCCACCGGCACCCGCTCGTCCACTCCGTGGAACATGCCCGCGAAGTCCAGTTCCGGCGGCAGCTTGAGCGGAGCGAAGCCGAAGCCGCGGATGCCGAGGTCGTCGAAGGACTTGGCGTCCGTGCCGGCCGAGAGCATGTAGGGCACGGCCCGCGCGATCGGGTCCTCCGCCTGCAGCGCCATCTGCATGGCGTCGACGAGCGCCCCGTCGAAGGTGGTCTCCAGGGCCTTGTCCGCGTGCACGTCCTCCCGCTTGACGTTCGGGCCGAGGATGCGGTCGAGGTCGGCCAGGAACTCCTCCTCGTACCCGGGCAGGAAACGGCCGTCGACGTGCGCGGTGGCCTGTCCGGGGATCACGTTCACCTTGTAACCGGCGCCGAGCTGGGTCGGGTTGGCGGTGTTCTGCAGCGAGGCGCCGATCAGCTTGGCGATGCCGCCGAGCTTGGCCAGCGTGTCGTCCATGTTCTCCGGGTCGAGCTCGGTGCCGAGGGCGTCGCCCAGCTCGTCGAGGAAGTGCCGCAGGGTCTTGGTGACCCGCACCGGGAACTTGTGCCGCCCGAGCCGCCCCACGGCCTCGGACAGCTCGGTGATGGCGTTGTCCTTGTGGATCATCGACCCGTGTCCGGCACTGCCGTCCACGGTCAGCTTCATCCAGTGCATTCCCTTTTGTGCCGTCTCGATCAGATACAGCCGCAGCTGCTCGTTGACGGTGAAGGAGAACCCGCCGACCTCGCTGATCGCCTCGGTGACGCCCTCGAAGAGGTCCGGGTGGTTGTCGACCAGGTACCGCGCCCCGTACGTGCCGCCCGCCTCCTCGTCCGCGAGGAAGGCGAGCACGATGTCCCGCGGCGGCTTGCGGCCGCTGCGCAGCCGGTCGCGCACGACCGCGAGGGTCATCGCGTCCATGTCCTTCATGTCGACGGCACCCCGGCCCCACAGGCAGCCGTCCGCGACCTCACCGGAGAAGGGGTGGTGCGTCCAGTCCTGGGCATTGGCGGGTACGACGTCGGTGTGGCCGTGGATGAGCAGCGCGGGCCGCGACGGGTCCTCGCCCTCGATGCGCGCCACGGTGGACGCGCGTCCCGGGTGCGACTCGAAGATCCGCGGTTCGAGCCCGACCTCCGCGAGCTTCTCCGCGACGTACTCGGCCGCCTTGCGCTCCCCCGGGCCGGAGTGATCGCCGTAGTTGCTGGTGTCCATCCGGATCAGGTCCCGGCACAGGTCGACGACCTCGTCCTCGCCGGAAACGGCCCGTGCCCCGTCCGCCCTGCCGCCCCTGGTCGGCTCGCTCACGCTGTTCCTCCCGCTGTCGCACTGTGGGTCCCTCCCATCCTCCCGCGCCGACCGCCCGGACCCAAGGCCGGGCGCCCCTCGTCATACGCCGTTCACCCCCGGGACCAGCGTGATCAGGACCCTCTGAATGTTTGCTATGGTTTTCCACGTCGCCGCGGGAAACCGCGACAGACCACCGGTCCGGGTGGCGGAATGGCAGACGCGCTAGCTTGAGGTGCTAGTGCCCTTTATCGGGCGTGGGGGTTCAAGTCCCCCCTCGGACACCAGCAGGAAAGCCCCTCTCGCGAGGGGCTTTCTTCATGTCCGGCCCTTGTCTGCTACGTCCCTCCGTTGTTCGTCGGCGGCACCTGGCGCCAAGGGGCGAAGGCGCTGGCCTTGCGCGGGAGCAGGGCGGCCAGGTCGGGGCAGTGGCGGAGGATCACGGAGTTCATGCCGCCCTTCTGGACCCAGTCGATGCCCAGGGGGGTGTAGATCTCGGGGCGGAAGTCGACGGTGAGGAAGCGGTCGCTCTGGATGCGGCGGGTGGCCATCAGGATGAAGACGCGGAACGCGGTGTCGCTGAAGCCGAAGCCGGTGGGCGGGTTCTCGGCGAACAGACCGACCATGGTGTCGACTTCGTCGACGGAGCTGTAGACGTCCTTCAGACGGGCGAGGGTCTCCGGGTTCTGGGTGAGGTCCTCGAAGCTGCGGACGCGCTGTTTGTGCAGACCCTCGCGGAAGTCGTTGTAGCGGGGCACGCCGCGGCGGCGGGTGCGGGCGAGGTCGACCACGGAGAGGTCGATGAGTTCGCCCTCGCGCTCGAACTTCTGGAGGGCGCGCGGGAAGTTGTGGAGGGTGATCGCGCCGGGGTGGGCGATGCCGAAGGAGTACAGGGTGTTGGCCAGGCCGGTCTTGCGGATGGCGCCCTCGGCCGCGGCGCCGTTGATGTCGAGGAAGCCGACCGTCTCCAGGCGGCGGCCGAAGTGGTGCTCGCGCAGCTCGTAGTCGTCGGGGATGAGCGGGTGCATGCGGTAGACGGTGACGAAGTCCTCGGTGAGGGAGTACGGGGCGCCGTGGTGGTCCGGGAGGGTCTTGGGGATGCCCGTGAGGGAGTGGGCCTCCAGGAGCCACAGGCCCAGCTTGTTGAGCCAGTTGTCGGGTGGTCCGTCCCAGTTGGTGTGCAGGCCGAGGTCGATGGCCTCGGTGGCGAGGATCGCCGGGGTCCACTCCACCGTGTGGATCTTCGCGATGAGGGCGGAGACCACGAGCCGGGCCGTGTGGTAGACGGAGTCCTCGCTCATGGAGGGGTACGCCTGCCGCAGCGCCGCGCAGACCGCGTTGTGCTCGCGGGCGAACAGGGTGTGCATCACGCTGAGGCCGAGCCACCAGTTGTCGGTGAAGCCGGACAGCGGGACGCCGTTCTGGCCGAGGGGCAGGTGCCCCTCCTCCAGGCGCAGATCGGCGCCGCCGTCGGGGGCGCGCAGGAACTTCGCGGTCGCCTCGTCGGCGCCGTACACCTCGGAGCCGTCCCACCAGTGGGACGCGGTGTTGGCGAAGAGGACGGGCGGGCGGCCGTCGGACACGTGGATGCCCTCGTTCTCGGCGAAGCGCATGACGCTCTCGGCCGGCCCGCCCGGGGTGTTCTGCCAGGACGAGCCGGGCGGCAGGGGCACCTCGACGGTCTTCGTGCCCGCGGGGTGGCGGCGGTGGTTGACCCAGTCGTGGACCTGGAACTGGATCCAGGCGGCGGCCAGGACGTTGAGGGTCGTCGCGGGCAGGAAGTTCTCGCGGTGGAGGAGCTGGCGGCTGACCGTGACCGGGTTCGGGGTGTCGAAGAGGTCGGGGCGGTAGTCAGGGGCCATGTTCCGGCCGAAGGCCGCGCCGACGGCGCCCATGGCGGGCGCGGACAGGTCGTTGTACGTGCCGTCGTAGGAGCGGGCCGTGCGCAGCCGCTCGTCGGGGGGCAGCGGCACCGGCACGGCCCTGGGCGGAGCCTCGTGCACGTCGGTGTCGATGAGGTTGAAGCGGCGGAGCACCTTCCGGAGGAAGACGAGGTTCAGCAGGCTCAGCTGGAGGGGCAGGCGGTGCCAGGGCACGCTCCGGTTCAGGAGCCGGAAGGCGGCGCCCACGGGGATGCCGAGCACCCGGTTGCGCACCGGCTCCGCGGTGCTGAAGCGCAGACCCTGGCGGTACGCGGCGCTCGCCTCGTAGGCGGCCTTGCGGGCGCGGTTGAGGTTGCCGAGGGGGCGGAACTCGTCGGTGGTGTACCAGGGGTTGAACGCCAGTTCCTCCACGCGCCGCGCGGCCGAGCGGGCCTGGGCGGTGTCCAGGTCCTGGCTGGGGATGGTGAGGCGGGCGACGGGCACGGCGGGGCTGACGGCCTCGCGCCACTCCACGGCGCCGTCCTCGACGGGCGTGCGGGTCTCGTCGACGTACCGCTGCAGGCACAGTTCGAAGGCGACGTCGGCGGTGGCGAGGCGGTGGGCGAGCTCGCGGTGCAGGTAGTTGGGGTCGCGGCGGTCCGGGCGCGGGGTGGGGGCGGCGCTGCCGGCCGGGCGCAGCAGGTAGCGGACGGGTCCGGCGGTGCCCCAGAGGGTGGCGCCGCGGCTCCAGTACGTCTCGCCCGCGAGGCTGTTGACGGTGTGGCGGGTGGCGGCCTGGATGTTGCGGCGCATGCGGGTCGCGGTCGAGAGGCCGACGGCGAGCGGCAGTTTGACGAGCAGGCCGAAGGCCTTCTGCAGCGGGCTGCGGGCACCGGCGAGGGCCTTGGCGAAGGCGACGAACTCGCGGGCGTCCTTGGCGTGCGAGACCGGCCAGTTGGTGGCGAGCAGGTCGTGGCTCTCCTCCGCGGAGACTTCCACGCGCACGGCGACGCCCCGCAGGTCCGGCGCCCCGTCGGCCTGTCCGATGCCGCTCGCGCCGGAGAGGCGGACCGTCGCGGGGTACTCGGCGCCGGGCTGGGCGTAGCCGCAGCGCAGCTCCTCCGGCAGGTCGTCGCGGAAGCGCAGGCGTGCGTTCTCCACGCCGAGCGACGACTTGGCGTGCTGGACGCGGGCCGGTGAACCGGCGTTCGCGGCCCGCATGTTGGCCCTCTGCACCTTCATCAGCTCGCGGGCGAGCCGTTCGAAGAGGACGCGCTCCGCTTCGGGGCTGCCGCCCTGATAGCGCTCGTAACTCTGCTCGTACTGTCCTGAGGGCTGTCCTTGAGACATCATCGGGCGCTTCCTTCGGACGGAGGAGGAAACGGACCGCGCGCACGCGAGGTGCGGGCGTGCACCGCAGAGGCGTAGACGCTACTGGCGGGGCCGGACGGACCGCAGCGGGCGATCCCGCCTATGTGCGCGGGTGCTCGCCCGGCTCGAACTGGCACGCGGGCTGCGGCGTTTGGGCCCGTCAGGGACGCGGCCGGGGGCCCTGTGCCCGGTGGCGGGACGTCCCGTGCGCGTCTCCTTCTCCAGCAACCCCACGCGCGGGGCGCCGGTGTGGCCGGGTCCCGACGGGTCGCGGAAGCGGGCGCGCGCTCGCGTTGACGGTGCGCGCGCTCCGGTGGTGTGCTCGCAAGTCCGGTGCCGCCACCGCCTGTTACGGGGGACGCCATGCGGGACGAGTACGTCGTGGGTCCGGGCTTCGCCGAGCTGCGACCGTTCAAGCGGTCCGCGAACAATGGGGACAAGGGGGACGAGGGACCTGAAAGCACGGGATTCCCGGTCTATCCGGACCTGGTGGAGCGTCTGGTCGACGGCGCCGAGCAGCCGGATCCGGACGGCGTGATCCCGCACGCGCTCGCGACCTGCTCGGCGTACGCCTACGCGGGGTTCGCGCAGCGCGGCGCGCCGGACACCGTCGCGATGATGATGACGCGGCTCGGCCTGGAGCGGAACCGCTGCCGGGTGTTCGAGCTGCGCGTCGACGCGATGTACGTCGCGTCGGCCGCGTATCTCGTGCAGGACGAGGACCGGCGGGTGGTGATCCTCTGCTACCGCGGCACCCAGCCCGAGGACATCATCAGCATCCTCACCGACGCCGACGTGCGGCCCGAGACGCTGTCGGTGGAGCTCGACGGCCGCAGGCACGAGGTGCACGCGGGCTTCTACCGCACGATGCGCGCGACCCGGCACCTGGTCATGGGAGCCCTGGAGCGGGCGCTGCGCGGCGAGTCGGTGAACCCGGACGAGCACGACGTGCGCGGGGACGGCATGCGGGCGCTGTACATCACCGGGCACAGCCTGGGCGGTGCGACGGCCGCGCTGATGGGCGTGGTCCTCGCCCACGAGCCGCGCTACCGGGCCGTCGCGGAGAAGCTGCGCGCCGTCTACACCTTCGGCCAGCCGATGGTCGGCGGTCCCGACCTGGCGCGGGCCTGCCGCAAGGCCGTGGACGAGCGCGGGGTGCATGTGCTGCGGGACCGGCTGCTGCGGTACATCTACGACCGCGACGTGGTGCCCGCGCTGCCGCCGCGCCCGGTCGGCCCGTACGCGCCCTTCGGCCGGGAGTTCCACTACCGCAAGGCGCGGTCCCCGGTCGACGGCGCACTGGCCGCCCTCGGGAACGCGGGCGTGGAGGCGGTGGCGCTGCCGGGGCGGCTGCTGCGCGCGCCGCTGCGGAGGCTGCCGGAGCACGCGGTGCGGGCGGCGGAACGGGTGCTGACGCCGCTGCGGCACGTCCAGGAGTCCGGCTGGAGCGAGGTCCACGAGCCGGGCCGGCACTATCCGCAGATGGACACCCTCGCCGGGCTCGCGGTCGTCGCGCCGCTCGCTTTCTTCGCCGCCCGCCTCGCCCTGACGCGCACCGTCCCGTTCGCGTACTCCTTCGACGACCACGGCCCTGGGCACTACGTCAACGCGCTGGCCCCGGCGGGGGTCCTCAGCGAGTACGGGGACGTGCGCTGAGGCGGCCGGACCGGGCGGCTCCGGTCAGTCGACGAAGTCGCCGTCCACGTACACCCACGCCCCGTCCACCCGCTCGAAGCGGCTGCGCTCGTGCAGGGAGTCGGGGCGGCCGCCGTCGGTGTAGCGGGCGCGGAAGGTGACGGTGCCCGTGGAGTGGAACGCCGTGCCGTCGGCCGTCTCCTCGACGGCGAGCCCCGTCCAGCGCATCGCCGGGTCGAACTCGATGCGCGGCGGCCGGGTCCTGGGGTGCCAGGTGCGCAGCAGGTACGCCTCGTCGCGCCGGGCGAAGGCGCTGTAGCGGGACCGCATCAGCTCCTCGGGGTTCGCGGCGGCGGCCTCGCCCCGGTGCAGTCGGCCGCAGCACTTCTCGTACGGCAGGGGGTGCCCGCAGGGGCAGGGCTCGGGGCGCGTGGGGGTGCGTCGGGACATGCCGCCCATTGTCCCCTCGGCCCCGGCGGCGGCGCTCACCCGGTGCCGGTGGGCGCGACCGCGGCCTTCGGGCGGGCGAGCCACAGGCCGACGGCCACCGAGCAGGCCGTCACCAGGGCGGCGAGGGGGACGGCCCCGTGTCCGGCGAAGCTCGCGGCGAGGACGAGCAGGGCGGTGACGGGCAGGACCAGTTGCTGGGCGATGCCGGTCTTGAAGTGCCGGGAGTGCGCGGCCCACGTGCTGATCAGGAACAGCGCGGTGGGCACGGTGACGGCGCAGGAGGCGGCGAGCGTGGAGATGTGCGCGTGGTGGGTGGCCTGCTCCACGGCGACCTCGATGCCCGCGCCGATCGCGGCGGCGGAGCCGAGGATCGCGTAGTGGCCGAGCCCCCAGGCGAACGCCTGCCGGGACGAGACGAGGTACTCGTGGATGGGGACCGCGAAGTAGATCCAGAACGCCGCGAAGACGATGACGAGGCCACCGGCGGCGATCGGCAGGAGTTCGTCGAGGGCCGCCGAGTCGTCGAGGGCGGAGCGCACGGCCACCGTGGCGGCGGCGACGGACTCGCCGAGCATGATGATCGTGAACAGGCCGTAGCGCTCGGCGATGTGGTGCGGGTGCCAGGGGCTGCGGCGGCTGTGCTCGGCGAAGGCTGGCACCGCGATCTCGGCGACGATCAGCGGCCCGACGCCCCAGGCCCAGGCCGCGTCCGGGAGCAGCAGGAGCACCACCCAGCCCGCCTGCACGAGGACCAGACCGATCGCGTAGCGCAGCGCGGCCGTGCGCCCCGCCCCGCTCTCGCCGCGGGCCGCCCGCAGCCACTGCGCGGCGAGCGCCACCCGCATGATCACGTAGCCGGTGATCGCGACCCCGTAGTCACCGTCGTCGAAGGCCCGGGGGATCCCGGCCGCGAGGACGAGGACGCCCGCCATCTGCACGAGGGTGGCGAGCCGGTACGGCACGTCGTCGGTGTCGTACGCGGAGGCGAACCAGGTGAAGTTCACCCACGCCCACCAGATCGCGAAGAACACGAGCAGATAGCCGGTGACGCCGTGCCCGGTGTCGCCCTCGGCGAGGGCGTGCACGAGGCGGGCCCCCGCCTGGCCGGCCGCCACCACGAAGCACAGGTCGAACAGCAGCTCCAGCGGGGTGGCGGCGCGGTGCTTCTCGTCGGGGCGGCGGGCCCGCATCCGCACGAGCGGCTTGACGGTCCGGCCGTGGCCGATGCCCGCGGGGGTGTCCTCGCTCATCTCGGCGCGCCCTTCTGCGGCCCCCCTGGGGTACTCCGGTCAGGATGGCCCAGGGGGCGGTGGGGCGCAGGTCGGCCGGGGTGAGGGCGGGCGGCCGGGGCGGTCGCGGGGTGGCCGGGGCGGGGCGGTGCGGTGCCGGGGTGGGGTGGGCCGGAGGGTCAGCGCGGGGAGGGCGGTGGCGCCAGGATGTCCAGCTCCTTGAGGGCGCCCTCGGCGATCTCGCGGGTGAGGGCCTCGGCGCGGTCCGCGTCGCCCTCCCGTACCGCCTCGGCCACGCGCACATGCAGGGTCACGGCGGCCGGATCGGGGTCCTCGAACATCACGTCGTGGTGGGTGCGGCCCGCGAGGATCTCGGCGACCACGTCACCGAGCCGGGCGAACATCTCGTTGCCGGAGGCGTCCAGGACCACGCGGTGGAAGGCGATGTCGTGCACGAGGTACTCCTCGAGCCGACGGCCCCGGGAGGTGGCGACCATGCCGAGGGCGCACTCGGTGAGGGCCGCGCACTGCTCGGCGGTGGCGTTCCGCGCGGCCAGGCCCGCGGCCACCGGCTCGATGGCCGAGCGCAGGACGGTCAGGGAGCGCAGCTGGCGCGGGCGGTCGGCGCCCGCGAGGCGCCAGCGGATGACCTGCGGGTCGTAGACGTTCCACTCCTCGGTGGGCCGCACGGTCACACCCACGCGGCGCCGGGACGCGACCAGGTGCATGGACTCCAGGACACGCACCACCTCACGCATCACCGAGCGTGACACCTCGAAGCGCTGTGCGAGTTCGTCCGTGCGCAGGACGCTGCCGGGTGGGTACTCGCCCGCGGTGATGGCGGGCCCGAGGCTGTCCAGTACGCGAGCGTGCAGCCCCCGGGCCTGTGCGGTCATGACGTCAGCGTACGAGGGGACTCGCGTACTCAAAAAGTCAGACTTTTGCATCACAGCCTCTTGAATTCGTCTGACCTAATGGGTTTCAGTGGCGTGAACCGATCGATGTCGACGAGGACAGCGAGGCAGCAGCAGCGATGAGCACCACCCACGTCGTCGTGGTCATGGGCGTAGCGGGCACCGGCAAGACCACAGTCGGGCCCCTGCTCGCCGCCCGGCTCGGCGTCCCCTACGCCGAGGGCGACGACTTCCACCCCCAGGCGAACATCGCCAAGATGTCGGCCGGCACCCCGCTGACCGACGACGACCGCTGGCCGTGGCTGGATGCCATCGGCGAGTGGGCCCACGGCCGCGCCGGACTCGGCGGCGTGGTCAGCAGCTCGGCGCTGAAGCGGTCCTACCGCGACCGGCTCCGGGCCGCCGCGCCCGGCCTCGTCTTCGTACACCTCACCGGCGACCGCGCCCTCATCGAGGAGCGGATGACACAGCGCAAGGGCCACTTCATGCCGACCGCGCTGCTCGACTCGCAGTTCGCCACGCTCCAGCCCCTCGGGGCGGACGAGGCGGGCGTCGACGTCGACGTCGCGGGCACGCCTGCGGAGATCGCCGAGCGGGCCGCGGCGGCACTCGCCGCCCGCGACCACTGACCGGCCGCCGACCGGCCCCTGACCCACCACTGACCGGCCGCTCCCCCGGCCGGGCCCGGCACCCCCTACTCCCTCCCCGCACGCCCCCGCACCCCCTTCCACGTCCACGTCCACGTCCACGTACAAGGAACCCACCGTGACCAGTCTCAGCGTCGAGATGCTGGCAGCGGACCCCGTCGAACCGATCACCTCGGCGGGCCACGCCCAGCTCGGGATCGCCGTTCTCGCGGGCATCGCCGTCATCGTTCTGCTCATCACGAAGTTCAAGGTCCACGCCTTCCTGGCGCTGACCATCGGCTCGCTGGCGCTCGGCGCCTTCGCGGGCGCGCCGCTCGACAAGGCGATCGCCAGCTTCACCACCGGGCTCGGGTCCACCGTCGCGGGCGTCGGCGTCCTCATCGCGCTCGGCGCGATCCTCGGCAAACTGCTCGCCGACTCCGGCGGCGCCGACCAGATCGTCGACACGATCCTCGCCAAGGCCGGAAAGTCCGGCGGGCGTGCCATGCCGTGGGCGATGGTGCTCATCGCCTCCGTCATCGGGCTTCCGCTGTTCTTCGAGGTCGGCATCGTGCTGCTGATCCCCGTCGTCCTGATGGTCGCCAAGCGCGGCAACTACTCCCTGATGCGCATCGGCATCCCGGCCCTCGCCGGGCTCTCCGTGATGCACGGCCTCATCCCGCCGCACCCCGGCCCTCTCGTCGCCATCGACGCCGTCAAGGCCAACCTCGGCGTGACCCTCGCGCTCGGCGTGCTCGTCGCCATCCCCACCGTCATCATCGCGGGTCCCGTCTTCTCGAAGGTCGCCGCCCGGTGGGTGGACGTGGCTCCGCCCGAGAAGATGATTCCGCAGCGGCCCTCCGAAGACCTGGAGAAGCGGCCCGGGTTCGGCGTCACCGTCGCCACCGTCCTGCTGCCCGTCGTCATGATGCTGGCCAAGGCCCTTGTCGACATCGTCGTCGACGACCCCGACGCCACCGTCCAGCGCGTCTTCGACGTCGTCGGGTCCCCCCTGATCGCGCTGCTCGCCGCCGTGCTCGTCGGGATGTTCACCCTGGGGCGGGCCGCGGGCTTCACCAAGGAGCGGCTCTCCACGACCGTCGAGAAGTCCCTCGCCCCCATCGCCGGGGTGCTGATGATCGTCGGCGCCGGTGGTGGCTTCAAGCAGACCCTCATCGACGTGGGGGTCGGCCAGATGATCCTCGACTTCTCCGAGGACTGGTCCATTCCCGCGCTCCTTCTCGCCTGGCTCATCGCCGTCGCGATTCGGCTCGCCACGGGGTCGGCGACCGTCGCCACGATCTCCGCCGCCGGGCTTGTGGCTCCGCTTGCCGCGGACATGTCCACCTCGCATGCCGCGTTGCTGGTGCTTGCCATCGGGGCGGGGTCGTTGTTCTTCAGCCATGTGAACGATGCGGGGTTCTGGCTGGTGAAGGAGTACTTCGGGCTTGATGTGGGGCAGACGATCAAGACGTGGTCGGTGATGGAGACGATCATCTCCGTGGTGGCGCTGGGGTTCGTGCTGCTGCTTTCGCTGGTGTTGTAGGCCTCGCGGGGCGCCCCAGTCCCGCCCCTTCTCCGAAACCGGGGCTTCGCCCCTGGACCCCGGGGGTGGGTGTCCCGTTCGGGTGGGACGGGCCGCCGCCGATCGGCGCTTCGCGCCTCGTCCTCAAACGCCGGACGGGCTGAAACGTTGCCGCAGCGGCGACATATCCAGCCCCTCCGGCGATTGAGGAGCGGGGGTCTGGGGCGGAGCCCCGGTTTCGGGAAAGGGGCGGGACTGGGGCGCCCCCGCGAGGACGGGCTACCTGCGCCACAAGGGATGCTCCCGGTCCGCCCACCCCGGGTCGACCGACCCGGTGCGCATGCCGCGGCGGGCCTCCGGGTCGCGGACGGCGAGGGCGACGTGGGCGAGGAGGACGAGCCCGAGGGTGAGGGCGAGCCAGTCGTGGACGAACGTGGAGCTCGTGCGCCAGAGGAGCGGGAAGAGGTCAGTGCGCCACATGACGAGCCCCGTGCCGAGCATGACGAGCACAGCCCCGCCGACCCACGCGGCATACACCTTCTGCCCGGCGTTGAACTTCCCGGC
The DNA here is from genome assembly GCF_042677545.1 of Streptomyces sp. NPDC127108. Lineage (NCBI taxonomy): Bacteria > Bacillati > Actinomycetota > Actinomycetes > Kitasatosporales > Streptomycetaceae > Streptomyces > Streptomyces sp. NPDC127108. Next base: position 13,054 of record NZ_JBHXTE010000042.1, read on the forward strand.
CCAGCGCGCCGTACGGCGCGGATCGCGGTGGCGGACGGCGGCCAGCCAGCGCCGGTCGTGGTCGCCGTAGCGGTTGAGGAGTCGCAGGTCCGCGCGGAAGGCGCGGGAGGCGAGTCCGGCCAGGAAGGGCACGGGGAGGAGCAGCCCGGACCACCTGTGGACGTCCACCACGAGGGCCCGGCGGCCGACGAGTTCGGCGAGCTGGGGCACGTACAGACAGGCGGCACTGAGCACGCACACGGTCATCAGCCAGGCCGTGCCCCGGTGCACCCACCGCTCGCCGGGGCTGAAGCGCCGCACCCGCCCGGGCTCAGACGGTGGGGTCATCGCTGCGCCCGTTCGACCGGCCGACCCAGGCGTCCACGTCGTACCCCCTGCGCTCCCAGTAGCCGGGCTCGACCTTGTCGGTGAGTTCGATGCCGGACAGCCATTTCGCGGATTTGTAGAAGTACATGGGCGCGACGTAGAGGCGGACGGGGCCGCCGTGGGTGTGGTTCAGGTCCTTGTCCTGCATGCGCAGGGCCACCAACACGTCGTTCCTGCGGGCCTGTTCGAGGGTGAGGCTTTCGCTGTACGTCCCGTCGAAGCAGGTGAAGCGGACGGCGCGGGCGTCCGGGCGGACCCCGGCGGCGTCGAGGATCCGGGAGAGCCTGACGCCTTCGAAGGGGGTGTCCGGCACGCGCCAGCCCGTCACGCACTGCACGTCGCGGACGAGCCTGGTCTGCGGGCGCGCGCGCAGTTCGGCGAGGGTGTACGTGGCGGGGCGTTCGACGAGGCCGGTCACCGTGAGGCGGTACGAGGAGGCGTCCTTGCGCGGCACGGAGGAGGCGACCGAGTAGTAGCGGAAGCCGCCGCCGTTGGGCAGGAGCTGGGTGAGGCCGGTGGGGTCCTTGTCGGAGGCGGCGCCGAGGAACCGTTCGAGGCCGCGCTGCAGCGGGGGCGCGGCGGCCACGCCGAGGGCGCCGAGCGCGAGCGTGCCGAGGACCAGGCGACGGCCCACGGGGGTGCCGTCGGCCTCTGGCTGGGCGGCCGGGTCCCGCTCGTCGGCGGCGTCCCGGTGTTCGGTGGTCACCCCTCGATTCGAGCACCCGCGGGCACGGGAGGCCAGGGCCCGCGGATGCCCGTCAGCGGTTCGTCACATCTGCGGGGCCCCGGAGGGGGTGAGGCGCGGGGCACGCACGGGCCGCGTGCGGCACGCCCCAGCGCTCAGGCCTCGCGCCCCGCGTCCCCCGCCGCCTTCTCCAGCTGGAACGCCTCGTTGCCGAGCCCGATGCGCGCGTGCGCCGCCGGGCGGGCCGACTTCAGGTACGCCCCGTACGCGAGGCCGACGACCGCGGCGACGCCGATGATGCCCGGCAGGACCCAGCTCAGCGAGGAGTCGGGGCCCGTGCCGACGAGGACGTCGAAGTCCTTGACGGTGTAGCCCGCGATGACGAGCAGCGCGACCGCGGCGAGCGCGGACGCCGTGATCCGCCAGGCCTGGGCGGCCGCGGCGCCGCGCCGGACGAAGAAGACGATGACGGCCACGGACGCGGTGGCCATCAGGAGCAGCACACCGAGGGCGCCCACGTTGCCGCCCCAGGTGAACAGGTGCAGGACGGGCGCGGTCGGGTCGCCGGCCGGGCCGTCGTCGGTGAGGGCGAAGGCGGTCACGACGACGACGGAGACGACGGTCTGGAGCAGCGAGCCCGTGCCCGGCGCGCCGCTCGTGCTGTTGGTGCGGCCGAAGGTCGCGGGCAGCAGGCCTTCGCGGCCCATGGCGAAGGCGTAGCGGGCGACGACGTTGTGGAAGCTCAGTATGGCCGCGAAGATGCCGGTCACGAACAGGATGTGCAGGACGTCGGTGAAGGTGCCGCCGAGGCGCGGCTCGGTGAGTCCGAAGAGCAAGCCCGCGCTCTGCTGCCGCGCGGCGGGCACGATGTCGGAGGGTCCGGCGGCGACGGTGAGGGCCCAGGAGCTGAGGGCGAAGAACAGGGCGACGAAGCCGACGGCGAAGAACATCACGCGGGCGACCACGACTTGGGGACGGCTGGTCTCCTCGGCGTACACGGGCGCCTGCTCGAAGCCGGTGAACGCCGCTATGCAGAAGCACAGCGAGGTGGCGACGCCCGCGCCGGTGAGGGTGTCGGGGTTGAACGCGTGCAGCGACAGGCCCTCCTTCGCCGGGTCGGCGACGGCGGCGATGTCGAAGATGACGACGAGCGCGACCTCGACGAGCAGCAGGACGCCGAGCACGCGCGCGTTGAGGTCGATCTTCAGCCAGCCGAGGGCGCCGACGAGCAGGACGATGACGAGGGCGGGCAGCCACCAGCCGACGGTGACGTCGAAGTACTTGTCGAGCAGCCCGGACACCTCGAAGCCGAGGATGCCGTACAGGCCGACCTGCAGGGCGCTGTAGGCCACGAGTGCGACGACGGAGGCGCCCGCGCCCGCGGTGCCGCCGAGACCGCGGGAGATGTAGGCGTAGAAGGCACCGGCGTTGTGGACGTGCCGGCTCATCTCCGCGTAGCCGAAGCTGAACAGGGCGAGGACGACGCCGAGCATCAGGAAGAGCAGGGGCTGGCCCACCACCCCCATCACGCCGTACGTCGTCGGCATGACGCCCGCGACGACCATGAGCGGCCCGGTCGCGGCGAGCACGGACAGGAGCAGGCCCGCGGTGCCGAGGCGGCCCGCGCGCAGGGCCCGCTCCTGGCCCATGTAGGTGCTGATGCCGCGCTGCTGCGGGACGGACCTGCCGCGGGATCCCGTGCCGCCGCCGGCACTGCTTGCACTCGCGTTCGAACTGCCCGTCGCCATGGCGCGGTTGTCCTTTCCGCCCGCAGGGGGCCGTTGGTCGTGCGTCTCATGTGCCGGGTGGTGCGGAGTCGCGGTGGTGCGAGGTCACGGTGGTGCGGGGTCGGGGTGGTGCGGGGTCAGGCCGTGCCGAGTGCCGCGCCGCGGGCGGCGAAGTAGGCCTGGTACGGATCGCGGTCCGGGTAGGACCAGGGGGCTTCGGTGGCGTGCCTGCCGATGCGGTGGAACAGGGCCGCGGACTCGGCCGCCCGGCCCTCGCAGAACCTGGCGTGGGCGAGGAAGTTGAGGTCGACGAAGGCACGCGGGTGCACCGATTCGTGCGGCATCTCCCACTCCAGCCACCAGTCGAAGGCCGCCTTCATCACCTGCCGGGCGCGGCGGCTCGTCCAGTGCCCGGAGGCGACCGGGTCCTTGTTCTCGGTGCCCACGGTGGCGAGCACGCGGTACCGCTCGGCGTGCGCGATCACCGGGAGCACGGACAACGACGAGTGGTCGGGGGCCTGTTCCGCGGCCCAGGAAGCGAAGTCGTACACCTCGTGCAGCGGGTCCTGGCCCGCCCCGGGCCGCCGCTCGGCGAGCCGCGCGACCATCAGGTGGTGGGCGTGGTGGTGCTCGGGGTGCCGGTGGCGGACCTCGTCGAAGAGGCGTACGACGTCCTCCTCGTGGCCGAGGCTGCGCTCCAGGAGCAGCAGCGCGAGCCACGGGGTGGGGTCGGCGGGGACGAGCGCGGCGGCCTCGCGGCAGGCGGCGCGGGCCTTCTCCGAGCGCTCCTTGCCGCGCAGCGCCCGGTGCACGGCGGCGAAGGCGAGCAGGGCGACGGCGTCGACGCTCTCCGGTTCGGCGAGCCGCCAGTCGCGGGCCCAGGCCGCGGTGGCGGACTCGCGCCCGAGGACATCGAAGCGGTGGCCCCTGCGGTCCCAGTCGTCGCCGGTGGCCGCGAGCAGCGCGCGCACCTCGGTCCAGCGGCCCTGGGCCAACGCGGCGCGGGCGGTGACGAGTTCGGCGTCGTCGAGGGCGGCGTCGAAGGTGTGCGCGGCCTTTTTGCGGGAGCGGCCGAGCGGCGGGGGCGGAGGTGGAGACACCGCGGGACGTCCTCCCCGACGCGTTGGGCGAGCGTGTGATCACGCACAGCAAAGCGGTACGTGACGCTCCGCGTCAAGGCCCCGTTACCGCCGCGCCCGTACGCGGCCCCTTACCCAACCCCGGCCCCTCCCGCCCCACTTGGCGCCTCCCTGCCGACTTGCCCCCGCACGTCCGACTTGCGCGACGCCTCGGGCGTGGTCCGTCGGACGGAGCTCCGCCCGACGGAACCCTGCCGGACGCACCTCGCCCGACTAGCCGACCGCCTGCCCCGCCGCCCGCCCCGCCGCGCGCCCCGAGAACAGGCAGCCGCCGAGGAACGTCCCCTCCAGGGAGCGGTAGCCGTGCACTCCCCCGCCGCCGAAACCGGCGGCCTCCCCGGCGGCGTACACGCCCGGCAGCGGGTCGCCGCCCTCCTGGAGCACGCGCGACGTCAGGTCGGTCTCCAGGCCGCCCAGGGTCTTGCGGGTGAGGATGTTCAGGCGCACGGCGACGAGCGGGCCCGCCTTCGGGTCGAGGATCGGGTGCGGCGCGACGGTCCTGATGAGCCGGTCGCCGACGAACTTGCGTGCCCCACGAATGGCGTTGACCTGCAGGTCCTTCGTGAACGGGTTGACGATCTCACGGTCGCGCGCGGCCAGGGTGCGGTGCAGCGCCGCCTCGTCGATGAGGGGTTCCTTCGTCAGGGCGTTCATGCCCCGCACCAGCGCGCCCAGATCGCGCTCCACGACGAAGTCCACGCCGTGGTCCATGAACGCCTTGACCGGGCCCGGCACGTCGGCCCGCGCCCGGTCGATGACGCCGCGCACGGACTTGCCCGTCAGGTCGGGGTTCTGCTCGGACCCGGAGAGCGTGAACTCCTTGCCGATGATGCGCTGGTTGAGCACGAACCACGTGTAGTCGTACCCGGTGTGCATGATGTGGTCCAGCGTGCCGAGCGTGTCGAAGCCCGGGAACAGCGGTACGGGCAGGCGGTTGCCGCGGGCGTCCAGCCACAGCGAGGACGGGCCCGGCAGGATGCGGATGCCGTGCTTGTCCCAGATCGGGGCCCAGTTCTCGATGCCCTCCGTGTAGTGCCACATGCGGTCGCGGTTGATCAGGTGGGCGCCGGCGCCCTCGGCGATGCCGAGCATCAGGCCGTCCACGTGCGCGGGCACGCCCGAGATCATCTTCTCCGGCGGGGTGCCGAGGCGCTTCGGCCAGTTGGCGCGTACGAGGTCGTGGTTGCCGCCGATGCCGCCGGACGTGACGATCACCGCCTGGGCGCGGAACTCGAACGAGCCGGTCACCTCGCGGCTGCTGGCCTTGCCGCGTTCGACGCCGGAGGGCTCCAGGATCTCGCCGCTCACCGTGTCGACGACGCCGCCCGTGCGGGCCAGGCCCGTCACCCGGTGGCGGAACTTGAACTGCACCAGGCCGCGGGCCGCGCCCTCGTGGACGCGGCGCACGAAGGGGGCGAGGAGGCCGGGGCCCGTGCCCCAGGTGATGTGGAAGCGGGGTACGGAGTTGCCGTGGCCCTGGGCGTCGTAGCCGCCGCGTTCGGCCCAGCCGACCACCGGGAAGAAGCGGACGCCCTGGGCGTGCAGCCAGGGGCGCTTCTCGCCTGCCGCGAAGTCCACGTACGCCTCCGCCCACTTGCGTGGCCAGTGGTCCTCCTCGCGGTCGAAGGCCGCCGTCCCCAGCCAGTCCTGCAGTGCGAGTTCCCTGTGGTCCTTGATGCGCATGCGGCGCTGTTCCGGTGAGTCCACGAAGAACAGGCCGCCGAAGGACCAGTGGGCCTGGCCGCCGAGGCTCTGTTCCGGCTCCTGGTCGACGAGGATCACCCTGCGGCCCGCGTCGACGAGTTCGGCGGTCGCCGTGAGGCCGGCGAGGCCCGCGCCGATCACGATGACGTCTGCGTCGTAGGCCATGGGGGCTCCTCTGGGGGTGAGGTGTTCGGCTGGCGGGTTACCGGTGGGTCAGATCCTGGGTTGGGTGGGGGGTGTAGTCAACTGTCCGGGGTGGGTTGTGGCTGCCCTGCGGGGCATTCCCCAGTCCCGCCCCTTCCCGAAACCGGGGCTCCGCCCCGGACCCCGGGGGTGGGTGTCCCCTTCGGGTGGGACGGGCCGCCCCCGTATCGGCGCTCCGCGCCTCGTCCTCAAACGCCGGACGGGCTGAAAACCACTTCGCCGGGGTGGGCTGAGGGCTTCGCCGATGTGGGGCAGAAGGTGCCGGGCTGTTGGGCTGCTGGTGGAAGTTTGGGCGGGTGGGTGGGATAAAGCCTGTCCGGCGTTTGAGGACGAGGCGCGGAGCGCGATCGGGGGTGATCTGTTCGGGCTGAGGGTGCCGGGTTGTTGGGCAGGGGGCCTGGGGACGGAGCCCCCAGGGGGTGCTGTTGGATGGGGGGATGGATATGGGTGGGGTCGCCGATCCGGCGGACGAAGTGGTGGACGTCGTCGACCAGGACGACAACGTCGTGGGGACGGCACCACGCGGCGAGGTGTACGCCCGCGGCCTACGCCACCGCTGCGTGTTCATCGAGGCCCGCGACGCCGAAGGCCGCGTCTTCGTGCACCGCCGCACCCCGGACAAGCTGGTCTACCCCTCCCTGCACGACATGTTCGTCGGCGGCGTCGTCGCGGCGGGCGAGTCCTACGACGACGCGGCACTCCGCGAGGCCGAGGAGGAACTCGGCGTCAGCGGACTCCCCCGCCCCGTACCCCTGTTCAAGTTCCTGTACGACGACGGCGCCGGGCGCACCTGGTGGTCGTCCGTGTACGAGGTGCGCTGCACGATCCCGGTCAGCCCGCAGCGCGAGGAGGTGGCCTGGCACGACTTCCTCACGGACGAGGAGCTGGCGCGGCGGGCCACCGAGTGGGAGTGGGTGCCGGACGGGCTCGACGCGTACGAGCGGCTGCGGGCGCTCCGGGCCGCCGGATAGCCCGGCGCGGCCTACGGCGCCCGGCGGGCGACAGCCGCACCGGGCGACCTATCGTGCAACGGTGAGCACCTTCGTACAGAGCCTGCGGCTGTGGTTCGCCCCCGGGCGCGTCCGGCAGGAGGGCGAGACGCCCGACTACCGCTTCTCCCTCGCCAACGAACGCACCTTCCTCGCCTGGCTGCGCACCGCGCTCGCGCTGATCGGCGGCGGCTTCGCCGTGGACCAGTTCCTGCCCGACCTGCGCTGGGGCGTGCGCGTCGGCCTCGCCCTCGCGCTGCTCGCCGCCGGGGTGCTGTGCGCGTTGCGGGCCGTCAACCACTGGGTGCGCTGCGAGCAGGCCATGCGGCGCGGCGAGGACCTGCCCGCGTCCCGCTTCCCCGCGCTGCTCGGCGTGGTGGTGGCGGTGGTCGCGGTGGCCATGGTGGTGGTCGTGGTGTTCGGGTGGGAGGGGTGACCGAGGCCGCGGATCCCGGGGCCGGTGGGGCTGGTGAGGCCGGAGGTACGCACAGGGCCAGGGCCACTGGTGGGCCCGGAAGCGCCGACGGCCCCGGAAACACCGCCCCCCAAGGCCCCGCGCCGCGCGACCCCGGCCTCCAGCCCGAGCGGACCCGCCTCGCGTGGCGGCGTACCACGCTCACCTGCACGGTCGCCGCGGTGCTCGGCGCCCGGGCGGCGCTGCACGACGGGGCGTCCGTGGTGGCCGCCGTCGCGTGCGCGCTGTGCCTGCTGCTGTGGCTGGGGTTCCTGGCGGTCGCGCACCGCAGGATGACCGCGCTGACGGCGGCCCGCCCGCGCCCTCTCGGCCCCCGCGTCGCCGCGGCGGCGGCCCTGTGCACGGGGGCGCTCGCCGTGTGCGCGGCGGCGCTGATCCTCTAGGCGGGCCGCTGCCTGCTGCCCGCCGGGCTGCTGTCCGCCCTCCGCCACCCAGTCCACCCGGGCCGCTGTCCACCCTCCGCCACCCAGTCCACCCAGCCCACCCGGCCTACTGCCCGCTCTCCGCCGCCCAGTCCACCCGCACCACGATCTTCCCCCGCGTCCGCCCCTCCTCCAGGAGCCGGAACGCGTCCGCGGCTCGTTCCAGGGGGAACGTCTCCTGGACGTGGGCGGTGAGGACGTCCTGCTCGACGAGTTCGGTGAGGTGGGTCAGGTCGGCGGCGTCGGGGCGGACGAAGCAGTACTGGCCGCCGAGGGCGATGACGGAGCCGTCGGCGATGGAGGCGAGGCGGCCGCCGGGGGCGAGGAGGTCCGCGGAGAGTTTCAGGGTGTCGCCGCCGATGGTGTCGAAGGCCGCGTCGACGCCCTCGGGGGCGAGGGCGCGCACCCGCTCGGCGAGGCCGTCGCCGTACGTGACCGGTTCCGCGCCGAGATCGCGCAGGTAGGCGTGGTTGCGTTCGCTCGCGGTGCCGATGACGCGGGCGCCCGCGTGCCGGGCGAGCTGCACGGCGAAGGTGCCGACGCCACCCGCGGCCGCGTGCACGAGGACCACGTCCCCTTCGGTGACGGACAGGGCCTTGTCGATCACCTGGTAGGCGGTGAGTCCGGCCAGGGGCAGGCCCGCGGCCTCCTCGAAGGTGAGGTTGCGGGGCTTGCGCGCGAGGGTGCGCACGGGGGCCGCCACGTACTCGGCGAGGGTGCCGCGCGAGAGGAAGTCCTCGCGTACGTAACCGATGACCTCGTCGCCGACGGCGAACTCCGGGGCGGCGGCCCCTGGCTGGACGACCACGCCCGCCACGTCCCACGCCGGGATCACCGGGAAGACGGTGTCCAGGGCGGCGTCCAGGTATCCCTCGCGGCACTTGAAGTCGACGGGGTTCAGGGCCGCGGCCCGCACCTTGACCAGGACGGAGTCGGGGCCGACCTTCGGGTCGCGCACGTCGCCGTACTCGAGGACGTCGGGCCCGCCGTACGCGCGGTAGCTGATCGCTTTCATCGGGTTGCCTCACGGAGTCAGAGAAGTAGTGAAAAGGTTTCACAACGGGATCAAACAGGCATCGAGGACTAGCCTGAGAGAGTCACCCGGCTCGGCCGCCAGGGACACCTCGCGCAAGGAAGGCGTACGACATGACCACGCTCCACCAGGAACACGCGGCCCACGACCACACCCACAGCCCGGACTGCGGTCATCAGGCGGTGCCGCACGGCGACCACGTCGACTACGCCCACAACGGCCATCTGCACACCGCGCACGAAGGCCACTACGACGAGTGCGAGCCGAGCGCGCACGTCACCCACGAGGGCCACGACCACCAGCACGGCGAGGGCTGCGGGCACGAGGGCGTGCTGCACGGCGACCACGTCGACTACGTCCACGACGGGCACCGGCACGCCGCGCACGACGGCCACTGGGACGACCACTGAACCCTCCTCCCAGGGCGCCCGGTCACCCCTTCCCCGACCGGGCGCCCACTGCTGCGCCCCCGCGATCCTGATCACGTTCGGGCCGGACCCCCTGGACGACATACCGACTGGTCGGCATCATGAACGACAGCGTTGGCACGACCGACCACCGTCCGCCGCCCGTCGTTCATGATCAGGAGCGATTCGCCCATGAGTCCAGACCGCCCCCTCGGCCCGCCCGGCCTCGACCTCGACCGGCTGCGCGGCCACCTCGACCGCGCACGACCGGGCCTGCTCGCCGCGGACCCGCTCACGGCCCGGCTGATCGAGGGCGGCCGGTCGAACCTCACGTACGCCGTGACGGACGGGACGACGCGCTGGGTGGTGCGGCGCCCGCCGCTCGGACACGTCCTCGCCACCGCGCACGACATGCGGCGCGAGCACCGGGTGATCAGCGCCCTGCACCCGACGGACGTGCCGGTGCCGCGGCCGGTGCTCCTGTGCGAGGACGAGGAGGTGCTCGGCGCCCCGTTCTACGTGATGGAGTTCGTGGCGGGCACGCCCTACCGCACGGCGGAGCAGCTCGCGCCGCTCGGCCCGGAGCGCACCCGCGCCGCCGTGCTCGGCCTCGTCGACACCCTGGTGGACCTGCACGCCGTGGACCCGGAGGCGGTCGGGCTCGGGGACTTCGGTCGGCCCGAGGGCTTCCTCGACCGGCAACTGCGGCGCTGGGGCAAGCAGTTGGACGCCTCCCGCGGCCGGGAGCTGCCCGGCATCGAGGAGCTGCACGCCACCCTCGGCCGCTCGCTGCCCACCTCCCCCGCGCCCACCGTGGTGCACGGCGACTACCGCCTGGACAACGTCCTCCTCGACACCTCGGGCGACACCGACCGCATCGCCGCCGTCCTCGACTGGGAGATGTCCACCCTCGGCGACCCGCTCACCGACCTCGGCCTGCTCGTGATGTACAGCGTGCGCCTGGAGGTACCGGACTCGCCCGTCAGCACCACGGCGGGCGCCCCCGGCCACCCGGACCCGGCCGAGCTGATCGAGCGCTACGCCGCCCGCTCGGGCCGGGACGTCTCCGCCGTCGCCTGGTACACGGCGTTCGCCTGGTTCAAGCTCGCCGTGATCCTGGAGGGCATCCACTACCGCTACACCCTCGGCCAGACGGTCGGCGCGGGCTTCGACCGCATCGGCGAGCTCGTGCCCGTCTTCATCGAGCACGGCCTGACCACCCTGTCGGAAGCCTGAGAGGACCCGGACACCACCATGCACTTCGCATACGACGCCCGCACCGAGGAACTCCGCGGCCGCCTGCTCGCCTTCATGGACGAGCACGTCCTGCCCGCCGAGCCGGTGGCCGAGGAGCAGCGCGCCGCCCTGGCCTCGCCCTGGGACACGCCCGCCGTCGTCGGGGAGCTGAAGGCCGAGGCGCGCCGCCAGGGCCTGTGGAACCTCTTCCTGCCCGACGCCCGGTACGGGGCGGGCCTGACGAACCTCCAGTACGCGCCGCTCGCCGAGATCACCGGCCGCAGCCCGCACCTGGCGCCGACCGCCCTCAACTGCGCGGCGCCGGACACCGGCAACATGGAGGTGCTCGCCCAGTTCGGCACGGACGAGCAGCGCAAGCAGTGGCTGGAGCCGCTGCTCGCGGGCGAGATCCGCTCGGCGTTCGCCATGACGGAGCCCGAGGTGGCCTCGTCGGACGCCACGAACATCACCACGCACATCAAGCGGGACGGCGACTCGTACGTCATCACGGGCCGCAAGTGGTACATCTCCGGGGCGATGAACCCCGACTGCAAGGTCTTCATCGTCATGGGCAAGACCGACCCGGACGGCGCGGACATCCGCCGCCAGCAGTCGATGGTGCTCGTGCCCCGCGACACCCCGGGCGTCGAAGTGCGCCGCGCGATGCGGGTGTACGGGTACGAGGACCACTCCCACGGCGGGCACGCGGAGGTGGTCTTCGACGGGGCGCGGGTGCCGGTGGCGAACCTCGTCGGGGAGGAGGGCGGCGGCTTCGCCATCGCCCAGGCGCGGCTCGGGCCGGGCCGCATCCACCACTGCATGCGCCTCATCGGCATGGCCGAGCGGGCCATCGAGCTGATGTGCCGCCGGGCCGTGGAGCGCACCGCGTTCGGCAAGGCGCTGGCCCAGCAGGGCGTGGTCCAGGAGTGGATCGCGGACGCGCGGGTCGCCGTCGAGCAGGTGCGGCTGCTCGTCCTGAAGACGGCCTGGCTGATGGACACGGTGGGCAACAAGGGCGCGCACACCGAGATCCAGGCCATCAAGATCGCCACGCCCCGGACCGTCGTGGACATCCTCGACCGGGCCGTGCAGTTGCACGGCGCGGGCGGCGTGAGCCAGGACTTCCCGCTGGCGGAGCTGTGGGCGGCGGCGCGCACCCTGCGGCTCGCCGACGGTCCGGACGAGGTGCACCAGCGGTCGCTGGCGCGGCGGGAGTTGAAGCGGTACCTCTGATTCCGGTGCGGGGCGGCAGGCCGTCGGCCCGTCGCCCCGCACCCGGCCCGGCCTGCCCCGACCCGGCCGGGCCCGGCCTTCCGGGCCTACGGTCGCAGCGCCCGCAGCAGCAGGTCCGCCAGGTGGTCGGCGACCTGCTGCGGCGTCAGGGGGCCGTCGGGGCGGTACCACGTCGACAGGTGGTGGACGGAGCCGAAGTGGTAGTCCACGACGAGGTCGGCGGGGGTCGCCGTGGAGAACACACCGGCCTCCTGGCCCTCCTCGATCAGCGCCCGGAACCGCTCGTGGTAGCGGCGCCGCTCCGCCCGTACCTGCTTGTGCTTCTCGGGGCTGAGGTGGTGCATCGACCGGAAGAAGATCGAGGCGTCGTCGAGGTTCGCGATGGTGGTGACGACGACGTCGGCCGCCGCGTCCCGCAGCCGCCGCTCCACCGGCTCGTCGGCGTCGGCGAACGCGTCGAGCCGCTCCTGCTGCACCCGCAGCATCCGCGCGTACACCTCGTGCAGCAGGTCGTCCTTGGAGCCGAAGTAGTGGTAGAGGGCGCCCTTGGTGACGCCCGCGGCCTCGACGATCTCCTGCACGGACGTACGGTCGTAGCCGCGGTCGGCGAAGAGCCGGGTGGCGGCGGCGAGCAGCCTCTGCGGGACGGGCGTACCGTCACCGTCCGTCGTTCTGGCCACTGCCGCCACCTGCTTTCCGTTGCATGCTGTTCTGGTCTTCGAGGCGTCCCGCCGCGTTCCGCCGCGGGCCCTCATCGACGGGAACGCAGTTCCCGCCGGAGGATCTTCCCACTCGCGGTCTTCGGCAGCTCCTCCAGGACCTCCACCGCACGGGGGTACTTGTACGCGGCGAGCCGTTCCTTGCAGTACGCGACCAGCTCGTCCGCCGATCCGCGCGCCCCCGCCCGCAGGCTCACATAGGCCTTGACGCTCTCTCCCCGGTAGCTGTCGGGCACGCCGACGACGGCCGCCTCCCGTACCGCGGGATGGGTGTAGAGGACGTCCTCGACCTCGCGGGGCCAGACCTTGAACCCGGACGCGTTGATCATGTCCTTCTTGCGGTCGACGACGTACAGCCAGCCGTCGGTGTCCATGAAGCCGATGTCGCCGGTGCGCAGCTCGCCGCCGGGGAAGGTCTCGGTGGTGGCCTCGGGCCGCTTCCAGTAGCCGGGCACGACCTGCGGCCCGCGCACGACGATCTCGCCGGGCGTGCCCAACGGCACCTCCGCGCCGAGTTCGTCGAGGACCCGGACGACGGTGTCGGGTCCGGGTACGCCGACCGCGAGCGTCCCGGAGTCCGGGTCGACGGGGGCCCGCAGGCCGGGCGGCACGGAGGCGCAGGGGGCGGTGCACTCGGTGAGGCCGTAGCCGTTGTGGAGGTAGGGCCCGAAGCCCGCGCGGAACTTCTCCACGAGGGCGGGCGGCAGCGGCGCGCCGCCCGAGGAGATCAGGACGAAGGAGTCGAAGTGGGCGCGGGTGGCGGCCGGGTGGGCGGCGAGCGCCATGAAGGCGGTGGCGGGACCGACGGTGTACGCGGGCCTGTGCTCGGCGAACGCGTCCAGGACCACGCCCGCGTCGAAGCGGTACGCGAGCGCGAGCGTGCCCGCGTTGGTCAGGCAGGCGGCGAGCTGGGCGACCATGCCGGTGATGTGGAACAGCGGGGCGAGGGCGAAGTAGCAGGCGCCTTCGGGGATGCCGGATCCGGCGCGCTGGCGCTCGGCGTTGTAGGTGATGTTGCCGTGGGTGTTCATGGCGCCCTTGGGGGTGCCGCTGGTGCCGGACGTGTAGCTGATCAGGGCGGTGTCGGAAGGGCCGGGCTCGCGGCCGCCGGGGGCGGGCAGGCCCTGCCGGGCGACGGCGACCAGGTCGTCGGCGTCCGCGGCCACCGGCAGCCGCTCGAAGCCGAGGACGCGCGGGTCGTCGCGCGACTGGAGGTCGAGCTGGCAGGCGGTGAGGACGACGCGGACGCCGGTGCCCGCGGCCGTGTCGCGCAGTCCGCCCTCCCAGGCCCGGTCGGCGCAGACGAGCGCCGTCACGTCGGCGTCGGTGAGGATGTGCCGGGTCTCGGCGGACTTGTACATGGGGTTGACGGGCACCACGGTGGCGCCCGCCTTCCAGGCGGCGAGCAGCGCGATCACGAAGTGCGGGGTGTTCTGCAGGACGATCGCGACCCGGTCGCCCGGGACCAGGCCGCGGGCGGCGAGGTGCCCGGCGACGGAGTCGGTGAGGGCGTCGACCTCGCGGTAGCTGAGGCGTCCGTCGAAGTAGGCGAGCGCGGTGCGGTCGGGCGCGGCGACGACGGAGGCGCGGAAGGCGTGCGTGAGGGACGCGGCGGGCGCGACGGGGGCGCGCTGGGCGTCGCTGAGGAGGGCGAGCCAGGGCTTGGCGGCGTACGGGGAGGTGGGGGGTGAGGGAGGTGAAGGGGGTGAGGGAGGTGGCGGGGTGGCGGGCCTGGCTGGGGTCGCGGGGGCCGTCGGGGTCGCCGGGGTGGCCGGGGTCGCCGGGGTTTCGCTCACCGCTCGGACGCCTCCCACTTCTGCTGGATGTGGTTCATGCTCGTGAGCCACTTGTCGGGCGTCGCGGCCCGCGCCTGGTAGTACCCGGCGACCTCGGGGTGCGGCAGGATCAGGAAGCGGTCCTCGGCCATGCCGGTGAACAGCGCCTCCGCGACGTCCTCGGGCTCGATCGCGGTGGGCGCGAGGACGAGTTCCCCGGCGGAGCCCGCGGCGGTGAGCATGTCCGTGCGCACGCCCTGCGGGCAGATCGCGTGGACCTTGACGCCGCGGTGACGGTAGGTCAGGGACAGCCATTCGGCGAAGGCGTACGCGCCGTGCTTGGTGACGCTGTACGGCGCGGCGCCCACCATCGTGAGCAGCCCGGCCGCCGACACCGTGGACACGAACCGACCCCCGCCCCGCTCCAGCCAGCCGGGGACCAGGGCTTCCGCGGCCCGGACGTGCGCCATCACGTTCACGTCCCAGGCGTCGGCCCACACCCGCTCGGCCGCCGCCTCGGTGCCGCCGGAAGCGAGGCCCGCGTTGGCGCAGTACACGTCGACGGTGCCGTCGAGCGCGGCGAGGGCGTCGGCGACGACCGCGGAGGCGTCGCCGGGCAGGGCGACGCCGCCCACCTCGGCGGCGACCTCGGCCGCTCTGGCCGCGTCCAGGTCGTTGACGACGACGCGGGCCCCGGCGGCGGCGAAGCGGCGGGCCAGCGCGGCCCCGATCCCGCCGCCGGCACCGGTGACGACGACTCCCTTGCCCTGCAGGCTCTCCACGGGTGGTCTCCTTCGGCCTCGGTCACGCTCGCGTCGACCGGGTGCTGGTCGATCACGTTCTCCATCGCAGACTAACCAGTCGGTATGTTGTGACGAAAGGGGGTCTCCGGTCCGGGTGCCCCCCGCCTCCTGGTGGAGCGAACCCCACCCCCGGACGGGGTGCCTCCGGGATGGTCGCGCGGGCCGCCGCACGGAATCGTGATCTTCGTAGGGAACACGATGTCCAGGAGGACGAACATGGCACGCACCGCCCCGTCGCGGGTCTCTCTGGTACTGGTCACCGCGGTCGGGACCGGCGCCCTGCTCGCCCCCGTGACCGCCGCGGCCGCCGCCCCGCGTCCGGGCGACCCGGTGCGGGCCATCGAGAGCGCCGCGCACCCCCTGCGCGCCACGGGCCCCACCGGCTCGACGAAGGACCTGCGGCCGCTCGGCCGGATGGTGGGCGACGCCGAGGTGGTGGGCCTCGGCGAGGCCACGCACGGCACGCACGAGTTCTTCACCATGAAGGACCGGATGTTCCGCTACCTCGTCCAGGAGAAGGGCTTTCGGACCTTCGCCCTCGAGGTCAGCTGGACCACGGGGCTGCGCTTCGACTCCTATGTGCGCGGCGGCCCGGGCGACGTGCGGGAGCTGGTCCGCCGGGAGCTGTCGAAGGGGCCCTGGTACAACGAGGAGTACATCGAACTGCTCACCTGGATGCGCCGGTACAACGAGCGCCACCCGGACCGTCAGGTGCGCTTCCTGGGCAACGACCTCAACAACCCGGAGACCGGCGTCGAGCTGTACGACGCCGTGACCGACTACGTGCGCCGCCACGCGCCCGACCGGCTCGACCGGATCAAGGCCCTGTACGCGCCGCTGCGCGAGGTCACGGACGGGGACGCCCACCTGGCCCTGCCCCTGGCCGAGCGCGCCCGGCTCGCGAAGCAGGCGCGGGCTGCGTACCGGCTGGTCAAGAACATCCGGCCGGAGCACGGTGGCACGAAGTTCACCTGGACCCTCCAGCACGCCCGCTCCGTCATGCAGACCGCGGACATCTACGCCTTCGACACCGACAAGCCCGCCGGGGTCAGCGGGGCGATGCTGTACCGCGACCGGATCATGGCGGAGAACACGGTGTGGTGGCAGCGGCAGACCGGGGGCAAGGTGCTCGCGTCGGCCCACAACGCCCACGTCGGGTACGAGTCACGGGACGCCAACTACCCGAAGATGCAGGGCGCGTTCCTGCGGGACGCGCTCGGGTCGAAGTACCGCAGCGTCGGGTTCACCTTCGACCGGGGCTCGTTCCTCGCGACCGGCACCGAGGACACGGAGTGGAAGCGGCGGACCGTGGGCCCCGCGGCGCCCGGCATGAACGAGCACACCCTCGACAAGGTGTCGTACGACGACTACTACGTGGACCTGCGGAAGGTGCCCACCGCCGCCCGCGCGTGGCTGGACAAGCCCCGCCCGACCCGCAGCATCGGCACCGCCTACCCCGACGGCCCGTACGAGATCCGCCTCGGCGCGAACCACGACGTCCTCATCCACCTGCACCGGACCACGGCCGCCCACCGGCCGCAGTAGCCCCGCCGGTGGCTCGGCCGCTCAACTGCTGAGCCACCAGCGTCCGTTGTCCTTCGCCAGGGCGTCCCAGAGCAGGTTCAGCGGATGGCTCGCGTCGTAGGAGGCGCGGTCGCCGCGCCGGGTGAAGACGCCGACCAGGACCTCGGTGCGCGGCCCGACGTCGCCGATCACATCGAGGCGGCGCAGCCCCCCGGCCTCGGGGAGGCTGCCGGACTCGGCGGCCTCCGCGATGCCGCGGGTGACGAGCATCGCGCCGCTGACCACGCCGGAGCGCAGCAGTTCGAAGCCGTAGTGGGCGGCCTCGATCTCGGCGGCGATGGACATCTCCTTGCGGAAGTCGGCGCCGTACCAGGCCGTGAGGAAGCGGGCGATGAGACCACCGGCGGAGACCACCAGGGGCAGGCCCGGCAGCTCGCTCGCGTCGACCGAGTCGCCGGGCAGTTTCTCCGGCGGCAGGTTCGTGAGGATCGACAGGCCGCTGCGCCGCCACTCCACGATCTCGTACGGCTCCAGCTCGGCCTCCTGGCCCTCCGTGACGACGATGCTGCCGCAGACCAGGTCGAGTTCCTTGGACCGCAGCCGGGCGAAGAGGTCGCCGGTGCGCACGTGGGTGACCTTCAGGTCCACGCCGCGGCGTTCGTAGACGTCGCTGACGCGCTCCACGGCGTCCAGGAGGAAGCCGAGGGTGTAGCGGGTCGAGCCGACCGAGAGGGTGCGGCCGAGGCGGCGGCGCGCGTCGTGGATGCCGTCCGACCACGCGGACAGCGTGCTGCGCGCGAGGGCGACCAGATGCTCCCCGGTGGCGGTGAAGAGGACGTCCTTCCCGCGGCCCCGCTTGAGCACCAGCGCCTCACCGCACAGCGCGCCGAACGTGCGGTTCATCGTGTCCAGTTGCTTCTGCACGCTGGACTGTTCCCGGCCGAGCTGGCGCGCGGCGGCGAGCGCCGTGCCGGTCTCGTGCACGGCGAGCAGCGTCCGAAGCTGATCCATCGTGGTGTCCAGCAGTTCCGCGGGGTACTGCGTGGGACCGTTTAAGGCCATGCGAACTTACTCTCTCCAACTCCCTTTGAGTTTTACGGCATTGCAGCATAGCCGTCGTGGAAACTGATCCCTCGATCACCCCAGATTATCTGGGGATTTCTTCCAGAAAATGCTGGCTGTGTTCGTGGTGCCCATGGAATGGTCGAGCCAATCCCACTCGAACCTTCATCTCCCCGAGGAGAGTCGCACCCGTGAGTCAATACCAGGTCGCGCCCGCGCCGGTCGGTCCCCGCCGCGCGGCCCGCGCAAACCGCGCGGTCCGGCGGCCCGGCACCCTGACCACTCTGGTCTGGACCTCTGTCATATCCGCGGTGTCCGCAATCGTCGGCGCGGTGCTGGTCTTCGCCGGCGGCAATGACATGGCCGACGAGAACATCAGGGACGTCATCGACGACCATCCGGACGTCGTGGGACTGCCGTCGAATACGACAGCGGCCGACATCAAGTCGCTCTCGGGGCCCATCTGGGACGAGCTCGTCAGTGACCGCGCCGGTGCGCTCGCGGCCCGCGCCGGATTCGCCATTTTCACCGCTGTGTGCCTGCTTGTATTCACGCTCTGCGTCCGCAAGAAGGCGGCCACTTGGGCGCGCGTATTCATTACCATTTCGGGCGTCGTGGCCTTGTTCCCCCATGTCCTCATCTTGGGTGACTACGAACCCGAATCCGTCATGGCGTTCAGCTTCGTGGCGCTGCTCACGGTGCTGGTGGCCGTAGTGTGCTGCTGGCTCCCGGCCACCAACCGCTACGCCCGCGGCCAGAAGACGCCGCCGCCCGCGGCCGTGCCCTACGGCGCCCCCGTCCACCCCGGCGACCGGATGCCGTACTGACCAGGGCCCCGCAGACCCACGCGGGAGCCGGTGCCGCCGCCCGGGGGACGGCACCGGCTCCCGCGTGTTGCCGCGTGTTTCCCTGAGTTCCCGTGTGTTCCCGCGCGACATCTGGCCATGAGCGCCGACCGGCAGGACCATGCGGTCGTGGAGCCCTACTGGGAATTGACCTTCGACACCGACGGAGACGTCGACGCCGCGCAGCGCGACCGGCTCCTGTCGGGCGCGGAACGTGAACGCGTCACCGACCTGCTGGTGTTCGCGCACGGCTGGAACAACGACCGGCGGATGGCCCGGCAGTTGTACCGGCGCTTCTTCGCCCCCTTCGAGCAGCTCGCCGGAGCCGGGGTGCGCCTCGGCTACGCCGGTGTCCTGTGGCCCTCGATCCGCTTCCCCGACGAGCCGATCCCCGACTTCGAACCCTCCGCGGGGCCGACCGCGGCCGCACCCGGGTCACCGTCCGCCGCCCCGCCCCCGCCCGGCGACCCGACCCTGGACCGGGCCACCCGCGACCTCCTGTCGCACACCTTCCCGGGCCGCGAGCAGGCCGCCCGCCTCGACCGCCTCGCGGAGCTGCTCCAGGAACGCGCCGAAGTCCGCTCCCGCCTGGACGAGTTCGCGCGACTGGTCCGCGATCTGGTGGCGGTGCGCGACACCAGCCCGGCGCACGAGTTCGCCGACGACCTCGGCGCGGGCGAGCCCGCGATGCTCACCGACGACGCCGTCGAGGTCTGCGAGATCTTCCTGGCGATGCTGGAGGACGCCCGCGGCGCGCAGTTCCTGGACGGGGTGCGCAAGCGGCTGTGGCGCGGCGCGAAGGAGCTGCTGCGGCAGGGCACCTACTACGCGATGAAGCGCCGGGCCGGTGCCATCGGGCAGCTGGGGCTCGGCCCGGCCCTCGGTCTGCTCGCGGGTGACGTACCGGGCCTGCGCGTGCATCTGATCGGGCACAGCTTCGGGGCCCGTCTGATCTCGTACGGGCTGCACGGCATGCCCGCGGGGGCGCACTGCGTGAAGTCCGCCACGCTGCTCCAAGGGGCCTTCTCGCACTACGCGTTCAGCCCCCGGCTGCCCCATGACCGCTCGCGCGGCGGGGCGCTGGCCGGGATGGAGCGGCGGGTCGACGGGCCGCTCGTGTGCTGTTTCTCGCGCCATGACCACGCGCTCGGCAAGCTCTATCCGCTCGCCTCCAAACTCGCCGGTGACTCCGCGAGCTTCCTCAATCTGTGGGAGCGCTGGGGCGCCCTCGGGTTCGACGGGTTCAAGGCCGTCGACGGGGCCCGGCGGGTGACGCTCGGCGCGGCCCTGCCGGCCCGGGGGTGCGTGAGCGTGGACGCGGCTGCCGTGGTGCGGCGGGGCGGTCCGCCCAACGGCGCGCACAGCGACATCTGCCATCCCGAACTGGCTCGTGCGGTGTGCGCGGCGGGACGGATCGCCCTCGCCTGACCGGGGATTCGCCCCGCCGGCCGGACAGGGCGGGCCCTGTCCGGCCGAAGCGGTCTCCGCCCCGCGCCGGTCACCGGTGCCGGGGGAACTCCACCACCTGCTGGTAGGTCGGCCGGTTCTGCCACTGGACGGCACGGTGCGTGATGCCGCCGACGGCCCGGTGGATC
The DNA here is from genome assembly GCF_042677545.1 of Streptomyces sp. NPDC127108. NCBI lineage: Bacteria > Bacillati > Actinomycetota > Actinomycetes > Kitasatosporales > Streptomycetaceae > Streptomyces > Streptomyces sp. NPDC127108. Next base: position 32,997 of record NZ_JBHXTE010000042.1, read on the forward strand.
ACGGCGTCCGCGCACCACTGCTCGCCCGCCTTGCAGCTCGCGTCACCGGGGTAGACCTCTGACGCCGGTTTCGCGACGGCCCGCTCCAGGCTCTTCAGGAGCGCGTCCCGGCACGCGTCGAGCTTGCCGTTCCCGCAGTACGCCTCCTTCGTCCAGCCCTCGACCGGCTGCCCGAGCACGGTCCGCAGGTCCTTGTCGGCGTAGCCCCACCAGCCGTACTGGAAGGCCGACCCGGCGTGCGCCCCGGTCGGTCCGTGCCCCGCCGACGGCGCCTCGTCCACGCCGAGCTGCGAGGTCAGCGCGGCGTAGAGGCCGTCCCCGAGGCCCGGCTTGAACGCGGCCTCGACGAGCTGCGGCCACCAGGCGTCCATGATCCGTACGGCGTCGGGGTGCGCGTAGACGTGCGAGCCCTGCGCGGTCTCCTTGCGCTGCGAGCCCGCCTTGCGCCACGCCTCCAGCTGCTGCACGGCCTGGGCCAGGCGCGGGTCCTCGACGGCCTTGCTGCGGATGACCTTCAGGAGCTCGGGCAGCACCTGTTCGCCGCGCAGGTCGGTGACGGCGGCCTCCGCCATCGCCTGGGTGAGCGAGGCCCTGGTGACGCCGCCCTCCTCGGTGAGCTTCCTGACGCGGTCGTCGAGCAGGTCGCCGCGGTGCACGGCGCTGTGGCCGAAGCCGGCCGCGCTGAAGTCCTTGGCCTGTTTGTTGTTCCAGGAGACGTAGTAGTCCTGGTTGACCGAGTTCGGGTGCTCGGCGGCCGGTGTCTGCGCCGAGGTGTTGTTCGTGGGGTCGAAGTCCCGCCATTCGTAGGCCTGTTGGGCCTTCACCGGGAAGGACGGGTCGATGCCGTCGGCGCGCCGGGGGTTGGCGCCGCTGTTGTAGTAGGCGATGTCGCGCGAGTCGGCGTAGAACCAGTTGAAGGCGTAGGAGATGTGCTGGGCCGCCTTCTGGAAGGTCGCGGCGTCCTTCACGTACGACGGGTCGTTGAGCATCTGGAAGCCGATGATCGAGTCGGCCTCGTGCCGGTAGGTGGAGCGCAGCGAGACGTACGCGACGGGCTTGCCGTCGACCGTCGCGCGGTGCGTGACGACGCCGTAGTTCGTGCGGAAGACCTGCATGCGGTAGGAGCCCGCCGCCGTGGAGTCGGCGACGGTCGGCTTCCAGGCGTTCTTGCGCTCCAGCTTGTCCATCGGGGTGCAGGTGCCCCGGTAGAGGTAGTGGGTCGCGTCCTTGCCGGGGGTGCCGCCGCCGGGTGCGCACAGTTCGACGGCGTACGTGTCCGTGATGTCCTGGCCCGCGGACGTCGCCGACCACGCGTAGTCCTGGCCGCGGCCGAGCTGGACGTACATGCCGACGCCCGCGAAGGAGACGCCGCGCGCGCTGATGCCGGGGCCCTGGAGTTCCTGCTGCATCAGGAGCTGGGGCGCGAAGTACCCGGTCTGGGGGCCGAAGACGGCGACGGGGTTGCCGCTCGCGGTGTGCTTGCCCGAGACCAGCAGGGCGTTCGACATGCCCTTGCCGTGCGCGGGGTTGCCCGCGGAGCCGAACAGGTCGGCGGGCAGGACGCCCTTGTCGTACATGCCCTGGAGCGGCTTCAGCTTCTTCGGGGCCTCGACCGGGTTCCTGGGCGCCTTCGCCGGGTTCTTCGCCGTGGCCTTGGCGCCGCCCTCGCGGTCGTACACGAGTTGTTCGCGCTCCACCGAACCCGGGTCGGGCATCGCGGCGCCGCGCGCCTTCTCGGGCTTGCCCGCGTACGGGAAGCTGCTGCCGTCGTGGATGGTCTGGACGGTCTCGGGGTCGTTGCGGGCGCGGAACTTCTCCCAGACCTCGGTGCCCTTCTCGACGCCGTACTTCTGCTGCGCGGCGAGCAGCGAGAGCGCCGACTCGACCTCTCCCCCGCCGCCGTTGCCGAACAGTCCGCCCACCACGGAGGCGAGCGCGATCATGTCGGTGATCTTGAAGGGCTGGATCTCGCCGACGTTCGTGATCGCGTCGATCTTGCCGGTGAGGACGTACTCACCGGGGAAGTAGCGGCCGTCCTTGGCCTGCACCCGGTAGGCGTTGAGGCCGTCGACGTAGGCCTGCGCGTCCTCCATGGCCCGCTGGCCGCGCTCGCCCTGCGTCTGCCGGATGTAGTCGACCTGGCGCTGGAGGTCCGCCTCCGCGTACGGGGCCTGCGGCCAGAACTGCTGCTCCAGGCCCTGGTTCGCCGGGGCGCCGCCCGCGAACGGGGTCAGCTCGCCGCGGCCGATGTGCCGGAACAGGTCGATGAGCCACAGCCGGTCCTGGCCCGCGGCGAAGCCCGCGCCGAACTCGGTGCCGTAGCGGGTGGTGCCCTGGATGTGCGGAATGCCGTACTTCTTGTCGCGGGTGATCGTCACGTCGTCCCGCGGCTTGGTGACGGAGGCCACCTGGTCGGGCTCGACGCCGAAGGAGGCGTCGTTGAAGAACTCGGTGAGCTTGCCGTCGGTCAGCGAGGGATAGCCCGCCGCGAGCGCGTCGTAGGGGCCCAACTGGTCGTCGGCGTGGGCGGGCTGGGTGCCGAAGACGCGGTGGCTGAGGATCTCGGCGAGGGTCGCGTTGCCGTTCGCGCCGGGCGGCAGGATGTCCGCGCAGTGGTCACCGCAGTAGTCGGTGACGGGCGCGGGTTCGGCCGCGGCGGCGCCGGGACCCGGCGCGAGCAGCAGACCGGCCCCGAGGACAAGGGCCGCTGACATCGTGAGGGTTCTGAGCCGTGCGATGCGTCGTCGCATAGGTGCTCCTCCGGAAGGCCGTCGCGGCGGAGGTTACTGTCGGGTTGTCGAACCTGAAAGATGAACAACCGTCGCCTTTTCACAACCGCCACATGCATCTCCGCTGACCTGCGGGGAACGCGCTGATGGGAAGCCATCGAAAATCGGATGGCACCAAAACGTGAGTCGATACGTCTACTCGATGCCCCTCGGGTCCGGGGCGACTTTCCTCGGCCCGGGGCGACGTCCGAGAACGTGTGACGGAGGTGCAGGGCGATGGCCGGATTCCGGAGTCTCGCGAGACAGGTGCGTGATCCGCAGAGCGATCTGGCACTGCGGCGGTACTCACTGCGCAAGTGCCTGGAGAGATTCGCCCCTTACGGTCACCGGGCGACCTGGGACCACCTGTGTTCCCGGTCCGGGTTCGGCCCCGAGGACCGCTCACCCGACCCGGCGCGGCTCGTGGCCGCGCTCGACGAACTGGAGGCGGCCCGCGCGGTGTGGCTCGCCTACGAAGAGGGCTTCGCGCGCCGTCGGCGCAGGGAGAAGCACGACGGACTGCGCCGCCCCGGCAGCGTCGACGACTGGCACCGCTGCACCTGGGGCGGCCGCGGAGTCGCCTGGTGCGACGACCCCGGCGTGCACCCGTCCGCGCCGCTCCCCGACGTACTGCGCAAACTCATCGACGCCCTGGAGCGAGAGCCCGGCGCCGCCTGCCCCGTGTGCGGCGACACGGCCCTCGAATGGCGCTACGGCCTGGCGCACGAACCGTCGTCGGGCCCCGTCTGCACGAGCTGCGGCATCGTGGTTCCCGCCCCCGTCCTCTCGCCCGAGGCCGTGCGGCACGCCCGGATGCGGCACTCGCGCCCACTGGTCTCGGCCTGACCCTCAGGGCCTGGCGACGTCCGTGTGGATGGCCAGCTTGAACTCGGCCAGCATCAGCGGCGCGGCGAGCTTCACGTCGCCCGGTCCGCGCGCGGATATCTTCAGGCCCACCGGGGTCCCGGGGTGCACGAACATCTGCCAGGTGTACGAGCGGTACTGCCCGCCCCGGGTGGGGACGGTGTCCGTGGTCGCGGTGGAGTCGTAGCCCGTCGACAGGTTCAGCGGATCGCGCACGAACCGCGCGCGGTACTCCGTCGGCCGGTTGTCCGGCTCCCAGAAGACCATCGCCGACAGCGTGCCCCACCCGTCGTGGCTCGGCCATATCAGGCCCGAGCGGGCGTCGGGGAACCGTGACGGAGTGGTGAAGCCGTGCGCCGGGTCGTGCATGCGCCAGGGGTCGTACTGCTCCTCGCCGGCGTCGTACGGGAAGCGCACGAGGTGGTACCCGTCGCTGTCGTAGGTGATCTTCTGGCGTCCGCTGCGTGCTGCTTCCCATTTCAATGAACAGATGACGACGCTCATCCTGTCCCCCGTGTGGTGTTGGCGTGCTGTGATGGCTCGATGCAGGTATGTCTGAACGGTGCCCGTGGCGCGGACGACGGCGCGGCCGTGCCGCTGTCGCCCGGAGCCCTGGCGCGATCGGCGGCCGAGGCGGTCGCCGCCGGCGCACTCGATGTCCATGTACACCCCAAGTCCCCGTGCGGGGAAGACACTTTGGCGCCACGCGCGGTCGCGGCGGCCCTGGACGCGCTGCGCGCCGCCGTCGCGGTGCCCGTCGGCGTGACCACGGGCGCCTGGGCCGAACCCGACCCGGCGGCGCGCGCGGCACGGGTGCGGGCGTGGACCGTGCTGCCCGACCACGCCTCCGTCAACTGGCACGAGCCGGGCGCGGAGGAGGTGGCGCGGGCGCTCCTCGAACGGGGCGTGGGCGTCGAGGCGGGCCTCTGGTCCGGCACCGACGGCGCGGAGCGGTTCGCGGCGTCGCCGCTCGGGCCCCGGGTGCTTCGGGTCCTCGCGGAGGTCACCGACCAGGACGCGGCGACGGCCGAGGCGACGGCGCGGGCGCTGCTCGCGGACATCGGCGACGCGCACGGCCGCCCGGTGCTGCTGCACGGCGAGGAGGGCTCCGCCTGGCCGGTGCTCGCGCTCGCGGGACGGCTCGGCCTCGGGCGGCGGATCGGCCTGGAGGACACGCTGGTGCTGCCGGGCGGGGAACGGGCCGGGTCGAACGCGGAGTTGGTGGCGGCGGCGCTGGGGCGGTGAGGGGGGCGCCCGGCCGGTGGCGGCGGCGCCCGATGGTGACGGCGGCGTCCTACGGTGACGGCTGGGCGGGGTGGCCTGGCCGTCACCGGGCGGGGTCAGGAGCGGCGTTCGCCCATGAGGCGGGAGCCGATGATGCGGGCGCCGAACTCGTCGTCGGGGTTGGACAGGACGCAGGTCTCCAGGGACAGACAGCCGCAGCCGATGCAGTCCGTGAGGTGGTCCCGCAGCCGCCCCAGCTGTTTGATGCGCTCGTCCAGCTCGGAGCGCCAGGTCTGGGACAGCGCCGCCCAGTCCTCGCGGTTGGGCGTGCGCCCCTCGGGCAGCTCCGCGAGGGCCTGGCCGATCGTGGCGAGCGGGATCCCCACGCGCTGCGCGGCCCGGATGAAGGCGACGCGGCGGAGCGTGTCGCGGTGGTAGCGCCGCTGGTTGCCCGAGGTGCGCCGACTGCTGATGAGCCCCTTGGACTCGTAGAAGTGCAGGGCGGACACGGCGGCGCCACTGCGCGCGGCGAGCTGTCCGACCGTGAGCTCGTGGACCTTCTCTGGGATCTGGGGCACTCCTGGAAGCCTACTTGCCGGTGCGTTGACAGGTGTCGGGGGCACCCCGCATGCTGAGCAAGCGCTTAGTTCACCTACGTCCGGGAGGCCGGGGACATGGCAGAGCCGAGGATCTTCACGTCAGCCGAGGAGCTGCGCGCCGCCGTCGGCGAGCAGCTCGGGCACAGCGACTGGCTGGCGGTCGACCAGAAGCGGATCGACCTGTTCGCGGATGCCACCGGCGACCACCAGTGGATCCACGTGGACCCGGAGCGGGCCGCGGCGGGGCCGTTCGGGACGACGATCGCGCACGGCTACCTGACCCTCTCGCTGCTTCCGGTGCTCGTTCCGCAGGTGCTGCGGGTCGAGGGCATGAAGATGGGCCTCAACTACGGCACGAACAAGGTCCGCTTCCCCTCCCCCGTGCCGGTGGGCTCGCGGGTGCGCGGGACGGCCGTGCTCACCTCGGTGGAGGAGACCAAGGACGGCGGGGTGCAGGTGACGGCCGCCGTCACCGTGGAGCGCGAGGACGGCGACAAGCCCGCCTGCGTGGCGGAGTCGGTGTCGCGCTACTACTTCTGAGTCGCCCCCACCATCCGCAGCACGAGGTCGGCGTACAGCGCGCCGACCTCGTCCGGCGTCCTGCGCCCGCCGACGTCGAACCAGCGGGCGACGTCGATGCACAGGGACAGCACGGCGAGCGTGGTGCCGGGCACGTCGGGGACGTCGAACTCGCCCGCCCGCACGCCGTCGTTGATGATCTCCCGGACGGCGGCGTCGGAGAGGCGGCGCAGGACCACGATCTCGGTGCGGTGCTCGGCGCTGAGCGCGTCGAGTTCGTACTGCACGACCCGGGCGGTGGTGTGGTGTCCGGCGTGCCAGCGGACGAAGGACCGGACGGCGGCCGAGAGACGGTCGGCCGCGGTGCCCTCGCCGTCGGCGGCGGCGCGCAGGATGGCGAGCGCCTTGTCGTGGCCGAGCCTGCTGATGCGGTGGAGCAGCTCTTCCTTCGTCTTGTAGTGGATGTAGAGCGCGGCGGGGCTCATGCCGGCGCGGCCCGCGATGTCCCGCGTCGTCGTCGCGTGATAGCCGCGCTCGGCGAAGGCGTCGACGGCGGCGATCAGCAGCCGCCTCGCCGCGTCGGGACTGACCTCGGCCCACGGCTGTTCCTCGCCGAGGGTCTCCTTCGCCGCACCCATGCGCGCTCCTTCCACCGTTCAGGACAGTCACCCTACCCTGAAGGTGAGCAAGCGCTTAGGCAAGTGGGCGCCGTGATGAACCGGGCCCTCAGAACGCGGACACCCCGGTCAGCGCCCGCCCGATGACCAGCTTCTGGATCTGGCTCGTGCCCTCGTAGAGGGTCATGACGCGGGCGTCGCGGAGCAGCTTGCCGACCGGGTACTCGTCGATGTAGCCGTAGCCGCCGAAGACCTGGAGCGCGTTGTTCGCGGCGCGCACCGCGGCCTCCGACGCGAACAGTTTGGCCTTGGAGGACTCGGTCGCGAACGGCTGCCCCCGGTCGACGAGGTCGGCGACCCGCCAGGTGAGGAGCCGGGCCGCGTCGACGTCCACGGCGATGTCGCTGATCAGCTCCTGCACCAGCTGGTGCCGGGCGATGCTCTTGCCGAACTGCTCGCGCTCGCCCGCGTACGCCACGGCCGCGTCGAGGGCGGCCTGGGCGATCCCCACGCACCCCGCGGCCACCGACATCCGCCCCTTGGCCAGGGCCGACATCGCCACCGCGAACCCCTTGCCCTCGGGCGCGAGCATCGCGTCCGCGGGCACCCGTACGTCCTGGAGGACCAGCTCGGCGGTGGCCTGGCCGCGCAGGCCGAGCTTGCCGTGCACGGCGCGGCGGGTCAGTCCGGGGCTGTCGGTGGGCACCAGGAAGGCGGAGACGCCCTTGTGGCCGGGGGTGTCGTTGGTGCGCGCGAAGAGCAGCACGACATCGGCCCAGGTCCCGTTGGTGATGAACATCTTGGAGCCGTTCACGACGTACGCGTCCCCGTCGCGGACCGCCCGGGTGGCCAGATTTCCCGCGTCGGAACCGGTGCCGGGCTCGGTCAGGCCGAAGCACCCGATGTGACTGCCGGAGGTGAGCCCCGGCAGCCAGCGCCGCTTCTGCTCCTCGGTGCCCCAGGCCGCGACGGACTTCGCCACCAGGCCGAGCGAGACCGAGACGATCCCGCGCACCGAGGAGTCGCCGCGCCCCAGCTCCTCCGTCACCAGGCAGTACGCCAGGTGGTCGCCGCCCGAGCCGCCGTACTCCTCGTCGATGGTCAGGCCCAGGAAGCCGACCTCGCCGAGCCGCCGCACGATCGACTTGTCGACGCTCTCGGCCCGGTCCCACGCGGTCACGTGCGGGGCGATCTCACGCTCGACGAAGTCACGGGCGAGCCGCTTGGCGGCGGCCTGCTCGGCACTGAGCTCCAGGTTCATCGCGGCCACCTCACGCTTCGCTCCACCCGTTCCGGCCCTCGCCCGCGACTCCGAAATTAGCAGTGCTAGTTTCTGCGGGCAGCCCTACTATGTGCCGCATGGCCCGACCGCGCAAGCCCCTCCTCAGCCGAGATCGCATCGTCGACGCGGCCCGCGGCCTCGTGGACGCCGAGGGCCTCGCGGCGCTCTCCACCCGCCGTCTCGCGGCCGAGCTCGGCGTCAGCGGCCCCTCGCTCTACAACCACTTCCGCACCAAGGACCAGATCCTGGAGGCGGTCGCGGACTCGGTGAGCGCGCAGGTCGACCTGTCGATGTTCGAGGACGGCAGGGACTGGCGCGCCGCGCTGCACGACTGGGCCGTCTCCTACCGCGCGGCCCTCACCCTGCACCCGAACATCGTCCCCGTCCTGGCCCGCGGCCCCGGGCGGCGCCCCGCCGGACTGCGGCTCGCCGACGCGATGTTCGGCGCGATGGTCGACGCGGGCTGGCCACCGGCCCAGGCCACCTCGATCGGCGCGCTCATGCGGTACTTCATCATGGGCTCCGCCCTCGGCTCCTTCGCGGGCGGCTTCGTCGACGACGAGACGGCGTACGACCCGGCCGACTATCCGCACCTCGGGCAGGCCCATCTGCTCGCCGAGCACCAGGAGCTGGTGGACGAGCGGGCCTTCGAGGCGGGCCTTCGGGCGCTGCTCGACGGCCTGGAGGTGCAGTACGCGCACGTGGCCGCGGCGCGGCCGGCCTGACGCGGGCCGGACCCGGCCCGGCCCGGGTCTAGAACACCACCAGCGCCCGCCCGCCCTTGCCCGCCACCATGTTCTCGAACGCCGCCGGGATGCCGTCGAGGCCGACGCGGTCGGTCACCAGGCCGCCGAGGTCGAGGCGGCCCGCGCGGACGTGCTCGGCGAGCACGGGCAGGTCGACGGCCGGGTCGGCGTTGCCGTAGACGCAGCCGGACAGGGTGCGGCCCCAGTGGAACAGCTCCAGGGCGTTGAAGGTGACCTGCTGGTCCTTGCCGCCGATGCCGACGACCGTGGTGCGGCCGCCGCGCCGCGTCGACTCCCAGGCGGTACGGATCGTGACGGCGCGTCCCACGCACTCCACGGCCACGTCGACGCCGTGGCCGCCGGTCAGCCTGCGGATGTCGCGGGCGGTGGTGTCGGAGGCGACCACGTAGTCGGTGGCGCCCGCGGCCCGCGCCAACTCCTCCTTCGCCGGGGACACGTCGACCGCCACGATCCGCGCGGCCCCGGCGATCCGGGCCGCCTGGAGCGTGGCGAGGCCCACGCCGCCCGCCCCGAAGACGGCGACCGTCTCGCCCGTGCGGACCCCGGCCGCGTGGTGCACGGCGCCGTACCCGGTCAGGACGGCGCAGCCGAGCAGGGCCGCGTCGGTGAGCGGGACGCCGTCGGGCACGGGCAGCACGCAGGCGGCCGCGACCACGGTCTCCTCCGCGAACGCGGCGACGTTCAGGCCGGGGTGCAGGTCGGTGCCGTCGGACCGGCGCGCGTACACCTCGCCCGCGCCCGTGAGCGCGTTGCCGCACAGCCACACCTCGCCCAGGCCGCAGGCGTGACAACTGCCGCACGAAGGCGCCCAGTTCAGGACGACGCCGTCGTCCGGGGCGACATGCGTGACGCCCTCGCCCACGGACACGACGGTGCCCGCGCCCTCGTGCCCGAGCACGGCGGGTACGGGCACCCTCATCGTGCCGTTCGACAGGGACAGGTCGGAGTGGCACACCCCCGCGGCGGCGAGGCGCACCCGCACCTGGCCGGGACCCGGTTCGGGCAGGTCGATCTCGGCGATCTCCAGGGGGGAGCCGACGGCGGGCAGGACGGCGGCGCGGACGCGGACCACGATGGCGTACTCCTAGCGGCGAGGAACGAGGGTACTGACGGCGGTCAGAACTGGAGCGACTTGGTCTGGAGGTACTCGGTGAGGCCGTGGGCGCCGAGTTCGCGGCCGACGCCCGACTCCTTGTAACCGCCGAACGGGGCCAGCGGGTTGAAGCTGCCGCCGTTGATGTCGACCTGCCCGGTGTGCAGACGGCGGGCGAAGGCCACGGCCTCGGCGTCGTCACCGGCCCACACCGCGCCCGCGAGGCCGTACACGGTGCCGTTGGCGATGGCCTCGGCGTCCGCCTCGTCCTCGTACCGCAGGAGCGAGACGACGGGGCCGAAGATCTCCTCCTGGGCGATCGTCATCTCCGGCGTGACGTCGGCGAAGACCGTCGGGCGGACGTAGTAGCCCTGCTCGCGCGGGGCGTCGGGGCCGCCCGCGACCAGGCGGGCGCCCTCCTTGACGCCCTGCTCGATGTAGCCGCGCACGCGGGTGCGCTGCTTCTCGCTGACGACCGGGCCGATGCGGTCGCCGTACTTCGCGGCGGCGACCGCGGCGAGCTCCACCGCCTCGTCGTACCGGGAGGTGTGCACCAGCATGCGGGTCCAGGCGCTGCACGTCTGGCCGGAGTTGGCCATGACGTTGGCGACGCCGACGTTCACGGCCTTCGCGAGGTCGGCGCTCGGCAGGATGACGTTGGCGGACTTGCCGCCGAGTTCGAGGGCGACGCGCTTGACGGCGGCGCCCGCGAGGGCGCCGATGCGCTTGCCGACGGCCGTGGATCCCGTGAACGACACCAGGTCGACGCCGTCGTGCTCGGCGAGCGCCTGGCCCGCGACCGGGCCGAGCCCGGTGACCAGGTTGAACACACCCGCGGGCAGCCCCGCCGCGTGCACGATCTCCGCGAACAGACGCGCCGTCAGCGGGGTGTCCTCGGCGGGCTTGAGCACCACCGTGCAGCCCGCGGCGAGGGCGGGGGCGACCTTGGCGACGATCTGGTGCAGCGGGTAGTTCCAGGGCGTGATGGCCCCGACCACGCCGACGGGCTCGGCGTACACCGTGGAGTTGCCGACCTTCTCCTCGAAGGCGTACGTGGCCGCGAGGTCCGCGTAGGACCCGGCGACCAGGACGGGGACGGCGGCGTGCACGGCCTCCGAGAAGCGCAGTGGGGCGCCCAGTTCGGCCGTGACCGTCTCGGCGATCTCGCCCTGGCGGGCGGCCAGGCCGTCGCGGATCGCGCCGATCAGCGCCGCGCGCTCCCGGGGCGGGGTGGCCGACCAGGCGGGGAGGGCGGCCCGGGCCGCGCGGACGGCCGCGTCGACGTCCGCCGCGGTGCCCGCGGGGACGTGGGCGATGACCTCTTCGTCGGCCGGGTTCACGACCGGGATCGTGTCCCCCGTCGCGGCGGGGCGCCACGCGCCCCCGATGTACATCCCGTCGTGGGCCTTCATCCGATTCCTCCCCAACGCGACCTGCGGCTGCCGTGCACCCAAACTAGCGCCGTTAGTTTTCCACCACCAGGCCCCTCTACGAGAGGCGCTCCGAGCGCCCCCTCCCACCTGAAGGCCGAACGAGGACGCGCGGGCAGTATCAGCCCGTCCGGCGCTTGAGGACGAGCGCGGAGCGCGATCGGGGGCACCCCGTCTCACCGGGACCGACGGGCCGGGTCCGGAGCGTCGGACGGGGCAGAGTCGGGGCCGGCCTCAGGCCCAGGCGCCCGAGGCTCACGGCCAGAAGCCCTCAGGGCCAGCCCCGCCGCCCCCAGCAGCAGCACACCCAGCATCACGAACGGCGCCCCCACGCCCGCGACCCCGGCGATCCCCCCGGCCCCTGCGGGCGCGGCCACCTGCCCGAGCCGGTTCCCGGTGAGCCGCAGGGCCAACGCGGTGGACCGCGCCGCCGCGGGCGCGGCCTGGACGACGGTCGTCATCGACAGGGGCTGCCCGACGCCGAGGCAGAAGCCGAGCAGGACGAGCATGACGCCGAGCGCCCACACGGGCACGGGCACGGCGACCCCGGCGCACAGCACCGCGCCGAGCAGACAGGTGACGGCGATGAGCGTCCGCCGTCCGAGGACCCGCAGGAGCGGCGTCATCACGAGACGGCAGGCGATCGTGGCACCCGCCCGCAGGCTCAGCAGGATCCCCACGGTCGCGGGGGCGATCCCCCGGTGCTCGCCGACGACCGGCAGATAGGCGGTGAGGATGTCCGTCGCGGACAGCACGGCGAGGCTGATGAAGATCCCCGCGGGCACACCACGGGTCCGCAGGATCCCCAGCACGGGCACCTTGGCCGACCGCTCCACGGCCTCCCGGCCCCCGGCCTGCCCTCCCGGGCGCGCCGCCCCGGACACCCCCGCACCCGAGGCCCCGGCCGCCCCACCCCCGCGCTCGATCCGCCACAGCGCCCCGACCCCGACCGCCCCGACGCCCGCCGACACCACGAGGGCGAGGGCGCTGGTGCGGTCCATATCCGGCCCGATGAGGGCTCCCGCGGCGATCGGCCCTATGAGCTGGCCGAGCGAGGCGCCGATCGTGAAGTGGCCGAAGTTCCGGTCCTGTTCGGCGGGTGCCGACTGGCGGGCCACGATCGACTGGGCGCCGATGACGAAGCAGAGGTGGCCGAGCCCCATGACCCCGCTCCACGCGGCGAGCGCGGTGAGGGACGAGGCCGTACCGCTGAGCGCGCACCCGCCCGCGATGAGCGCGACGCCGACGGGAAGGAGCGGGGCGCAGCGCCCGTGGTCGGTGCGGCGGCCGAGCGGCACGGCGGCGAAGAGCGGGAGCAGCGCGTACACGCCCGCGATGACGCCGATGGCGCGTTCGTCCGCGCCCAGTGAGAGGGCCCGGTAGGAGACGGCGGGCCGCGCCATCGACACCGCCCCCTGCGCGAAGCTGAAGGCGATGACGAGGCGCAGCAGCCAGCCTCGGCCGGACGGCCCGGGCATCAGATGATGCCGAAGAGGATTCCGGCGCCGAGGACCACCAGCGAGGTCAGCACGGCCCACTTGACCGTGAACCGGGTGTGGTCGCCGAACTCGACCTTCGCCATGCCCACGAGGACGTACACGGCGGGCACCAGGGGGCTCGACATGTGCAGGGCCTGGCCCGCGATGGAGGCGCGGGCGATCTCCAGGGAGGAGACGCCGTGCGCCTGGCCCGCCTCGGCGAGGACCGGCAGGACGCCGAAGTAGAAGCCGTCGTTGGACATGAAGTAGGTGAGCGGGATCGACAACAGGCCCGTGACGAGGCCCATTTGGCCGCCCATGCCGTCGGGGATGGTGGAGACGAGCCAGTCGGCCATGTGGTCGACCATGCCGGTGCCGGTGAGGACGCCGGTGAAGACGGCGGCGGCGAAGACCATGCCGGTGACGTTGAGGACGTTCTCGGCGTGGGCGGCGATGCGGGCCTTCTGGTCGGGCATGTGCGGGAAGTTGACCGTGAGGGCGAGGGCCGCGCCGAGCAGGAAGAGGACGGGGATCGGCAGCCACTCCATGATCATGGCGGTGAGGAGCAGGACCGTCAGGGCCGCGTTGAACCAGTAGAGCTTGGGGCGCAGGGTGGGACGGTTGGGGTCGAGCCCCTGGAAGCCGTCGTCGGCGTCGGCGTCCGCGCCGGAGCCGGTGTCCGCGCCGGCCCCGGCCGCACCCGCGGCGGAGCCCGGACCCGCGCCCGTCGCGGCGCCCGAACCGGCGCCCGCGGAGCCGGAATTGCCCCCCTTGGTGAAGCTGACGCGCCCGGCGGCGGCCTCGCCGCCCGCCCCCACGAGCACCGGCTCACCGGCCCGCGTCTCGCTCTCCAGGACCTCGTCGAGCGAGAGCACCCCGAGCCGCCTGCGCTCCCGCAGGCCGAGGGCGTACGACAGGATGAAGACGGCGACGAGTCCGCAGGCGAGCGCCGGGATCATGGGGACGAAGATGTCGGCGGCGTCGACCTTCAGCGCGGTGGCCGCGCGGGCCGTGGGGCCGCCCCAGGGCAGCGTGTTCATCACGCCGTTGGCGGTGGCGGCGACGCCGGTCATCACGACGAGGCTCATCTTCAGGCGCTTGTACAGCGGATACATCGCAGAGACCGTGATCATGAAGGTGGTGGAGCCGTCGCCGTCGAGGGAGACGATCGCGGCGAGCACGGCGGTGCCGACCACGATCCGCATCGGGTCCGCCTTGCAGAAGCGCAGGATCCCGCGGACGATCGGGTCGAACAGACCCACGTCGATCATGACGCCGAAGTACACGATGGCGAACATGAGCATCGCGGCCGTGGGGGCCAGGTTGCCCACACCTTCGAGGACGTAGTCCCCGAGGTGGGCGCCCTTTCCTACGAAGACGCAGAACAGCGCGGGGATGAGCACCAGTGCCGCGATCGGCGACATCTTCTTCATCATGATCAGCACCAGGAAGGTGGCGATCATGACGAATCCGAGGATTGTCAGCATGGGGGCTACCTATCGTTCACCATCGAACTACCACCAGGTCTGGCGGTTCGGATGACCGTAGGACCGGCTATCGAGCGTTAACAAGACGTTGACATGCGAGCAATAAGCGCAAAACTCCAGGTCAGCGGGTTTCTGCTCGTGACAGCGGGGCGAGGGTGACCCGGAAGCCGTTGAGCACGGCGGTGCCGGAGAGCGGGTCGAGGAGGGTGCCGTCCAGGAGCTGGTTGACGTTGGCTCCCGGGTCGGCCGCGGCCACGCTCAGCCGGGTGCCGGGCCGGTCGTGGCCCCAGCCGTGCGGCAGGCTCACGACGCCGGGGCGCACGGCGTCGGTGACCTCGACGGGCACGGCGATCTCGCCGCCGGCGGCGGTGACACGGGCCTGCCCGCCGTCGACGAGGCCGAGGCGGCCCGCGTCGTCGGGGTGGACGTGCAGGGTGCAGCGGTTGGTGCCGCCGACGAGGGCGGGGACGTTGTGCATCCAGCTGTTGTTGGAGCGCAGATGGCGGCGGCCGACCAGGACGAGTCCGGCCGGGGCGCCGTCCGGGGCGCGGGACTCGTCCAGGGCGCGGGCGAGGCGCGGCAGGTCGTCGGCGATCGGCCCCGGCAGCAGTTCGACGCGGCCGCTACGGGTCTTCAGGAGCTGGGGGAGGCGGGGTTCGAGGGGGCCGAGGTCGATGCCGTGGGGGTGGTCGAGGAGGCGCTGGAGGCTGAGTCCTTCCGGGTCCGCGCCGAAGCCGTCGCCGTAGGGGCCGAGGCGCAGCATCAGGTCCAGGCGCCGCTCGGGTCCGCTCTCGCCCGTGAGCCGGTCGGCCAGTTCCTTGGGGTCCTGCCCGTGGACGGGGGCGTGCGGATCGGCGACGGCCTTGCCGAGGGTGCGGTCGATGGCGAGCGCGTCGACGGCGGCCGGGTCGGCGCCGTGCTCCCCCAAGCTCTCGGCTCCGCTCGAGCAGGGGGGACCCCCATCACTCACGGCGAGGACCAGCCGGGCCAGGATCTCCGCCTCCGCCATCCGACCCGCCTCCAGGGGGACGACGGCGCGGTTGTAGCGGGCCTGGTTGCGCACGGCGAGCGCGTTGAGGGCGAAGTCGAAGTGGGGGCTCTGCGAGGGCGGGGGCGGCGGCAGGACGACGTGCGCGTGGCGTGAGGTCTCGTTGAGGTACGGGTCGACGCTGACCATGAAGTCCAGTGACTCCAGGGCCTTGTCGAGCCGGTCGCCGTCGGGGGCGGAGAGGACGGGGTTGGCGGCGATGGAGATGAGGGCGCGGATGGGGCTCTCCCCGAGGCCGCCGTCCGTGAGGCCGCCGTCCACAGCGCCTCCGCCCGGACCGCCGCCCACGGGGCCGCCGCCGTCCGCGCCACCGTCCACCGGGCCGCCGTCCGCGCCGCCCCCCACCGAGCCGCGCCCCGCCCCGACCCCGCGCACAGGCGTGTCGATCTCCGCCGCCAGCGCGGCGATCGGCAGCTCCCCCTTCGCCTCCGGGTGCCCGTCGGCGCGGCTGCGCCAGCGGCCGAGCGCGAAGCCCTTGCCGGGCCCCGCCGGGCGCCGGGCCCGGTCCGTGGCGGAGAGCGGGAACATGGCGCCGCCGGGCCGGTCGAGGTTGCCGGTGAGGACGTTCAGGACGTCGACGAGCCAGCAGGTGAGGGTGCCGAGGGCGACGGTGCTCGCGCCGACGCGCCCGTAGACGGCGGCCGTGGGCGCGTCCGCGAGCTCGTGGGCCAGCTCACGGATGGTGGCGGCGGGAACGTCACAAGCGTCGGCGACGGCTTCGGGAGTGAAGTCCCGTACGGCGTCGGCGACTTGCTCAACCCCCACCACCTGCCCGTCGAGCGCCCCCAGCGCGACCAGCCCGTCCGCGAACAGGACCTGCGCCATCGCGGCGAGCAGCAGCGCGTCCGTGCCGGGCCGGATCGCCACGTGCCGGTCGGCCAGCTTCGCGGTGCGGGTGCGGCGCGGGTCGACGACGGTGAGCCTGCCGCCCCGGGCGCGCAGCGCCTTGAGCCTGCCGGGGAAGTCGGGCGCGGTGCACAGGCTGCCGTTGGAGTCCAGCGGGTTGGCGCCGAGCATCAGGAGGTGGTCCGTGCGGTCCAGGTCCGGCACGGGGATGGCGAGGGCGTCGCCGAAGAGCAGTCCGCTGGAGACGTGCTTGGGCATCTGGTCGAGGGTGCTCGCCGTGAACAGGCTGCGGGTGCCGAGGCCCGCGAGCAGGAGCGGCGGGTAGAGGGCACCGGCCACGGTGTGCACGTTCGGGTTGCCGAGCACGACGCCGACCGCGTGCGGCCCGTACCGTTCGACCAGCGGCCGGACGGCCGCCGAGACGGCGTCGAAGGCCTCCTCCCAACTGGCCTCTTCAAGGCGACCGTCGCGGCGCACGAGGGGCCCCCGCAGCCGGTCCGGGTCACTGTCGGCCGCGCCGAAGGAGGCGCCCTTCGGGCAGATGAAGCCTCGGCTGAACACATCGTCCTTGTCCCCGCGCGCGGCGGTCACGCCGGTTTCCTCGACGGTGAGGGTGAGGCCGCAGGTGGCCTCGCAGAGGGGGCAGACGCGCAGGGCGGTGCGGGGCATGGGTCCTCCAGAACGGCCGCACCGGCGGGGGCGGCGGCTTCGGCGCACGGACGCGTCGAGCATACCGACCGGTATGCATGCTGGCGAGAGTCACGGCCGGGTCGGGCACCCCCGCCGGACCGGCCCGTCAGCCCGCCCCGGTCAGTCCAGCACCCCCGCCAGATACGCCCGCAGCAGCGCCCGCGCCTCCCCCACGATCGCCTCGTCCCCGGCCGGGTCCACCCGGAAGGCGAGCCGGAACAGCGCGTCGGCGGTCTCGACGGCGACCAGGAAGGCGCGGCGCAGGGCGGGGTCGGGGGCGCGCCCGATGTGGCCGGAGAGCAGCTCCGCGAGGTGGTCGGCGACGCGGTGGTTGGGGGCTGCGCCGGGGTCGCCGACGGGGATCTGGGTGCCGAAGTCGACGAGCGAGAAGCCGGGGGCGGTGCGCTTCATGGCGAGGTACTCGTCGAGGAGCGCGTCGAGGGCGGCCCGCCAGTCGCCGGGCTCGACCGGCACGAGCCGCCGGGTGACCCGTTCGGCGTAGCGCTCCAGGTTGCGGTGGGCGAGGGCGTCGACGAGGGCCCGCTTGTTGCCGAAGAAGCGGTAGACGGAGCCGATGGGGACGCCCGCGCGGTCGGCGACGGACCGGGTGGTCAGGTTCTCGTAGCCGGTCTCGTCGAGGAGGTCCGCGCAGGCGTCGAGGATGCGGGTGAGGCGCTCGGCGCTGCGGCGCTGGACGGGCGCGCGGCGCAGGGCGGCGGGGGTGGACGGGGGCTCGGGGGCGGGTGCGGGCGAGGGCTCGGAGGCGCTGCGGTCCTGCATCCCGGGAGAGTAGAGCACTGTTCACATTTCATGGATCCTCTTGCGCTGGGAAATCGTGAATCCTACGGTGTTCCATAGGAATCAGGTCGGGAGCACCGGCCGGGAAGCCGAGGGAGCTGTGATGAGCGGGGACGACCCGAGGGACCACGCACGCAAGACCGCCGAGGGGCTGGGCTACCTCACGGGCTTCGGCAACGAACACAGCTCGGAAGCCGTGGCAGGCGCCCTGCCGCACGGCCGCAACTCCCCCCAGCGCGCCCCCCTCGGCCTGTACGCGGAGCAGCTCAGCGGCACCGCGTTCACCGAGCCGCGCGCCCACAACCGCCGCTCCTGGCTGTACCGCATCCGCCCCTCGGCCGCGCACCCGGCGTTCACGCGTGTCGACAACGGCGCGGTCCGCACGGCCCCCTTCACCGAGTCCGTCCCCGACCCCAACCGGCTGCGCTGGAACCCGCTGCCGGAGCCCGCGCCCGGCACGGACTGGCTCGCGGGCCTGTGGACCCTCGGCGGCAACGGCGACGCGACGCAGCGCACGGGCATGGCGGTGCACCTGTACCACGCCAACTCCTCCATGACGGACCGGGTGTTCAGCGACGCCGACGGCGAGCTGCTCGTCGTCCCCGAGCACGGCGGCCTGCTCCTGCGCACCGAGTTCGGCCTGCTGCACGCCGAGCCCGGCCATGTCGCCCTGATCCCGCGCGGCGTCCGCTTCCGCGTGGAGCTGCTCGACGAGAGCGCCCGCGGCTACGTGTGCGAGAACTACGGCGCGCCCTTCCAGCTCCCCGACCTCGGCCCGATCGGCGCCAACGGCCTCGCGAACGCACGGGACTTCAAGGCCCCCGTCGCCGCGTACGAGGACGTCGACGGCCCCGTCGAGGTGGTCAACAAGTTCTGCGGCAACCTCTGGACGGCGACCTACGACCACTCGCCGCTCGACGTCGTCGCCTGGCACGGCAACCACGTCCCGTACGTGTACGACCTGCACCGCTTCAACGTCATCGGCACCATCTCGTACGACCACCCGGACCCGTCGATCTTCACGGTGCTCACCTCCCCGTCGGACACCCCGGGCCTCGCGGGCGTCGACTTCGTGGTGTTCGCGCCGCGCTGGCTGGTCGGCGAGGACACCTTCCGGCCGCCGTACTTCCACCGGAACGTGATGAGCGAGTACATGGGCCTGATCGAGGGCGCGTACGACGCCAAGGCGGAGGGCTTCGTGCCGGGCGGCGGCTCGCTGCACAACATGATGTCCGCGCACGGACCGGACCGCGAGACCTTCGAGCGGGCGAGCGCCGCCGAGCTGAAGCCGCAGCGCATCGACGACGGCCTCGCCTTCATGTTCGAGACCCGCTGGCCGGTCACCGCCACCGAGCAGGCGGCGACGGCCGGACACCTGCAGCGCGGCTACGACGACGTGTGGCAGGGTCTGGAGCGTCATTTCCGGCCGTAGTGGCATCACTTCCGGCCGCTGTCCGCGTCGCTACCGGAGTACGGAGTTCCACGTGACCGCTTTCGCCCCGGACTCGATCGTCCTGAACCGAAAGCTGCCGCTCTGGTATCAGGTGTCGCAGTCACTGCGCGCCTCGATACTCGGCCGGGCGCCCGACGCCCCGCTGCGCCTGCCCACCGAGGAGCAGTTGGCGGGGCACTACGGCGTCAGCGTGCTCACCATGCGGCAGGCCCTCAAGGAGCTGGAGGACGAGGGCCTGATCAGCAGGCACCGGCGGCGCGGCACGTTCATCGAGCCCGGGGTGCAGCGCGGTTCGCCGGTGCGGCTCCTCGGCTCGGTGGACGCGATCGTGGCCCAGCAGTCCGGCATGGACACCAAGCTCCTGTCCCACGGGCAGGAGCCGGTGCCCGCCGAACTCGCCGAGTACTTCCCGGACGTGGAGCAGGTCGCCACGTACCACCGCCTCCGCAGCGACGCCAGGACCGGCGAGCCCACCAACCACGCCCGCAACCACATCCGTCCCGACCTCGCCGACCGCGTCGACCCGGCCGACCTGGAGCGGTGGCCGATGACGAAGGTCCTGCGGGACGTGGTGGGCGTGGCGATCTCCCGCATCACCGACACCGTGGAGGCCACCCTCGCCGACCCCGAGACGGCCCGCCTCCTCCAAGTGCCGCTGCTCAGCCCGATCCTGCACTACACGGGGATCACGTACGACGACCAGGGGCGGGCTCTGGACGTGGCGCGGATCCACTACCGCGGGGACCGGTTCTCGTTCACGGTCACGTTGGACGCGACCTGACGGCCCCCGCCGGGAGCGTCGTACGATGCCGGGCGTGACGCACGACGAAGCGCCGCTCCTCGCGGATCTCCTGCCGTGGTCCGTCGCGCCGCTCAGGCCCGGGCGCGGGTGGCCGATGGCGCCGGACGCCGCGTCCCTGAAGGCCCGTTGGAACGCCTTCGTCCGCGCCGACGCCGCCGACCGCGAGGCGCTGCTTCGGCCCACCCGGTCCCGGACCCTGCACACCGCCGTCGCCCAGCTGCCCGGCTTCGACGGCGGCACGGTCCGCCTCGCCCGCGAGGCCGGGCCCTGCCCCGAGCCCGTCCGCGTCCTGCACGGCCCCTTCGACGAGCAGTGGCTCATCCCCGACCACCGGCTCATCGACGTGGCCCGGCCCGAGCTGTGGCGCGTCCTCGGCGCCGGGCAGCTCTTCCTCACCGAGCAGGGGTACGTGGCCGACGGCGCGGGCCCCGCGGTCCTCGCGTCCACCGTGCTCCCCGACGGGCGCTCCCCCGCGGGCCGCCCCGGCCGCATCCGCCCGCTCTTCCGGCGCCCCGGCGGCCTCGAACCCAACCTCGCACCGGGCCTGTCGCGCCATCTCACACGGGTGTACGGGACCGAGGTCACCGCCCCGGACGTCCTCGCGTGGACGCTGGCCGCCGCCCGGGCCTCGGCGTCGGGCTGCGCGGTGCCGCTGACCTCCGACGCCCGGGTGTGGAAGCGGGGCGTCGCGGCGGGACGGCGGCTGCTGTGGCTGCAGCTGCGGGGCGCGGGCGGCGAGCGCCCCAAACTGCCCGGCGGGCGGCGCCCCTACGTCCGCTCACCGCTGCCCGCGCGGCCCCGCGCCCTCGCCTACGACCCGGACGAGGAAGCCCTCCTGGTCGACGGAAGCGGTGTCATCTCCCCCGTGCCCGCGGCCGCCTGGGACTTCCGGGTGAGCGGCATGCGGGTCCTGGAGCTGTGGTTCGAGCGGCGGACGGCCGACGCGGAACCGGGCTCTCTGGAAGCCGTGCGCCCGGCCGTCTGGCCCCAGGAGTGGACGTCCCAACTCCTCGAACTGGTCACGGTCCTCGCGCTCCTCGCGGCGGAGGAGCCGTTCGACGCCGGGGACACGAATCGGATCACGGCAGGGGACCTGCGGGCGGCCGGGGTGCTGCCGGTGCCCGGGGCGGCGCGGCGGCCCGCCTCGGTCCTCGACCACCATGAGGAGGGGCCGGAAGGGCAGTTCGCGCTGTTGTAGGAGGGCTCGCGCCGCCGTGGGGGTGCGCGTCACACGTGCGGAGCGCGGCCCGCCCGGGCCCCCGGCAGCAGCGCCACCAGGCTCAGCCCCTGGAGCACCACGAGCACGACGACGCCCACGTGGAAGCCGGACTCTCCGCCGCCGCCGACGCCGTACGCGAGCGCGGCGACCGCCGGGCCCACCGCGAACGCGAGCGTGCGGGACGTGTTGCCGACGCCGCCCGCCGTCCCGACGAGGTGCGCGGGGGTCGCGCCGAGGATCCCGGCGTTCACGGGCGTGCCGAACAGGGCCTGCCCGGCGCCCGCGAGGGCGAGGCGCCAGCCGATGTCCCACAGGCCCGCGTCGGGCCCGAGGGTCACCATGCTCAGGACGCCCGCGCCGCAGAGCCCGGCCCCCACCGCCCCCACGAGCCGCGGGGGCAGCCGGTCGGCGAGCGTCCCGCTGAGCGGCGCCGTCAGCGCGACCGCGCCGATGAAGAAGACCATCGCCACACCGGTCAGGGACGCTCCGGCGTCCAGGACGTCGGCGACGTAGTACGGCAGCAGGAAGTAGGAGAGCCCCACGAACGTGCCGCTGAGGAAGAGCGAGAGGACGGGCAGGCCCACCTCGCGGCGGCGCAGCAGGTCGAGGACCGGACGGGCGGTGCCGAGCCGCGCCCAGGCCACGGCGCCCGCGACGGCGGCGAGGCCGAACAGCGTCGCGGCGACGGGCGCGTCCGCCTCGATCCGGCCGAGGGCGAGGAGCAGCGCGGTCACGGCGGCGCCGAGCAGCACGCCGTCCCCGACCAGCGAACGGCCCGGCGCCGAGAGGCCCTTGTCCGTGCGCGGGATCAGACGTGCCCCCAGCCACCACACGACGAGCAGCACGGGGATCTTCAGCAGGAACACCGGGCGCCACCCGTAGGCGTCGACCACCGCGCCGCCGAGCGACGAGCCGCCCATGGAGCCGATCGGCATGACCGTGGCGACGAACCCCATGGCCCGCCCCCGCTGTTCGGGCCGCACGCTCGCGGCGACCACCGGCAGGTACAGGGCCCCGACGAGGGCGCCCGCCACGCCCTGGAGGACACGGGCCGCGAGCAGCACCGGCAGGTTGGGCGCGGCGGCCGCGAGGACGCTGGTCAGGCCGATCGCGGGCACGGCGAACAGGAACAGGGCGCGCAGGTCCACGCGGTCGCTCCAGCGTCCCGCGGGGATCGCGAGGGCGGCAGTGGGCAGCGTGTACGCGAGGAGGACCCACTGGGCGGACGAGGAGCCGACGCCCAGGTCGTCGCCCATCGCGGGGAGCGTCACCGCCGTCAGGCTGATCTCCAGGGTGACCATGAGCATCGCCAACGCCATCACGGCCACGGGCGCCCAGCGCGTGGGCGGGGCGCCGTCGGGCGGCGGGGTGCGGGTGGATTCGGGAGTGTGCTGAGTCATGCGGCCGACGCTAGGAACGAGGTGGGGGCGGTCGCCTCTGTCGGATGACTGGGATGTGCCGGACCCGGCGGCCCTCGGTCACCCGACCCCGGTCACCCCGGTCACCCGACCCCAGTCATCCGACAGAGGCGACCGCGCGGACCGCCCGCATAACTTCCTGGATGTCGGCACAAGCCGCACCGCACCACCCCACCGCCCCCTCTCGTCCCGCCCCACCCCGTCCCGGAAGGACACACCATGCGCGCCATCCGCATCCACGCCTTCGGCGGCCCCGAGCAACTCGTCCACGAAGAGGTGCCCGACCCCGAGCCAGGACCCGGCCAGGTCCGGATCTCCGTACGGGCCGCGGGAGTCCACCTCCTCGACACCGCCCTGCAGCGCGGCGCGGCCGACGAACTGCCCTTCGCGCTGCCGGAGCCTCCCCTCACGCCGGGCCGCGAGGTCGCCGGGGTCGTCGACCGGCTCGGCGCGGGCGTCGGCGATGAGTGGCTCGGCCGCCGGGTCGTCACCCATCTCGGCCTGGTCAACGCGGGCTACGCCGAGCTTGCGGTCCGCGAGCCGGAGGCGCTGTTCCCGCTGCCGGACTCCCTGTCGTACGAGGCCGCGATCGCCATGGTCGGCACCGGCCGGATGGCGCTCGGCGTCCTGGACGTGGCCGCGCCCGCGCCGGACGACGTGGTCCTCGTGACCGCGGCGGCGGGCGGCATCGGCACGCTCCTCGTGCAGGCGGCGAAGAACGTCGGCGCGACCGTCGTGGCCGCGGCGGGCGGCCCGGACAAGGTGGCGCGGGTACGGGCGCTCGGCACGGACGTCGCCGTCGACTACTCCCTGCCGGACTGGGCCGACCGGGTCCGCGAAGGGCTCGACGGCCGTGAGGTGAGCGTGGCCTTCGACAGCGTGGGCGGCACGGCGGGCCGAACGGCCCTTGACCTCCTCGGATACGGCGGGCAGTTCGTGATCTACGGCTGGTCGTCCGGCGCGCCGACCGAGTTCACGTCGAAGGACCTGCACGACAGGCTCCTGACGGCCACGTACGCGCTGGGTCCGCGGATCGTCCGGGTGCCCGGCGGGCTGCGCGGGCTCCAGGAGCGGGCGCTCGCCGCGGCGGCGGACGGCACCCTGGTGCCGGCCGTCACGACGTTCCCGCTGCGGGACGCGGCCGCCGCGCACACGGCGCTGCTCGGCCGCGCGACGGTCGGCAAGGTCGTCCTGGTTCCCGGTTCGGTGGACGTGGAGGTGGCGTCATGAGGATGCGTGCGATGGCCCTGCGGGAGTACGGCGACGCGGACGTGCTGCGCCCGGTGGAGCTCGACGTGCCCGAACCCGGGCCCGGGCAGGTGCGGGTGCGGGTCCGCGCGGCGGGCGTGATGCCGTTCGACATCGGCATCCGGCAGGGGGTGATGCGGCCGCCGGGGGTGGAGTTCCCGATCGTCCCGGGCAATGAGTTCGCGGGCACGGTGGACGCGGTGGGCGCGGACGTCACGGACTTCGTGCCCGGCGCGGGCGTCCTCGGGTTCTCGCTGCTCGGCGCGTACGCCGAGTACGTCGTCGTGGGCGCCGACCAGCTCGTCGCCAAGCCCGACGTCATGGACTTCACCCTCGCCGGCGGCTTCCCCGGCAACGCGCAGGGCGCGCACATGGCGCTCAGCGCGCTGCGGGTGGGGCCCGGCGACACCGTTCTCATCAACGGCGCGGCGGGCGGCCTCGGCACGCTGTCCGTGCAGCTCGCCAGGGCCTGGGGCGCCACCACCGTCATCGGTACGGCGAGCCCCCGCAACCACGACCATCTGTGGGCGCTTGGCGCGATCCCCGTGGCGTACGGGGACGGCCTGGAGGAGCGGGTTCGTGCCATCGCCCCCGACGGCGTCGACGCGGCCCTGGACAGCGCGGGCGCACAGGCGCTGCGCGCGTCGGTCGCCGTGGCCAAGGACCGCTCCCGCGTCATGTCGATGGTCGACGACGAGGAGGCCGAACGCCTGGGCCTCCCCCTGATCCGCGGCACCCGCACCGCCGGGCGCCTGGCCGAGGTCACCGACCTGTACGCCAAGGGCCTGCTTCAAGTGCATGTCCGCGCCACGTTCCCCTTGGCGGAGGCCGCGGCGGCGCAGCGCGAGGTGGAGTCGGGGCATGGGCGGGGGAAGGTGATCCTGACGGTGGCGGGGCACCCCTAGCCCCCAGCCCCGGACCCGCGACACCTGGGAATATCCACCGACTCCGGTGGCTTACTTGAACCATGCTTCAAGGTCGCGCCGCCGAACTGGACCTGCTGGCAGCCCTCCTCGCCCGGGCCCGGCAGGGCCGGAGCGCGGCCCTGGTCGTCCGCGGCGAGGCGGGCATCGGCAAGTCGGCGCTGCTCACGGAGACGACGAGGATGGCCGCGGCCGAGCACTTCAAGGTGCTCCGCACCACGGCCACGGCGACCGAGACCGAACTCCCCTTCGCGGCCCTCCACCTCCTCCTCCACCGGGACACCGCCAGGATCTCCGCCCTCCCCGCACCCCAGGCGACGGCGCTGCGCACGGCGTTGGGGCTGGAGGTGACATCGGGGCCTGGGCCCGCGCCGGTGAACGGCGGGGACAACAGTGCCATCGCCGACGCCCGGACCACCCCCGCGCCCGGCCCCCACCCCACCACCATCGACCGCTTCCTCACCGGCCTCGCCGTTCTCACGCTGCTCGCCGAACTCGCCGACGGGCAGCCCTTGTTGTGTGTGGTCGACGACGCGCACTGGCTGGACCACGCGTCCGCCGAGGCGTTGCTGTTCGCGGCGCGGCGGCTCGCCGCCGAGGGCGTGGTGCTGCTGTTCGCGGTCCGTGAGGGGCACGCGCCCCGGTTCCCGGCACCCGGCCTGCCGGAGCTGCGGGTCACCGGCATCGACGACAAGGCCGCCACCGACCTCCTCGCCGAGCACGCGGGCGATCTGCCCCCGTACGTACGCGCCGAGATCCTCAGCGAGGCACACGGGAACCCGCTCGCGCTGCGGGAACTCCCCGCGGCCCAGCGGGAGGGGCACCTCGGGGCGCTCGCCGGCCCCTCGCACGCGGTGGCGCTCCCGCATGGCTCCCGCGTCCAGCAGACGTTCGTGGACCGCGTCGGCGCGCTGCCGGAGGCGACCCGCACGCTGCTCCTCGTGGCGGCGGCGGAGGGCACCGGCGATCTGGAGGCGACGACGGCCGCGGCGAGCGCGCTCGGGGCGGGCGTCGCCGACCTCGAACCGGCCGAACGCCGACAGCTCATGCGTCTGGAAGGCGGCCGGCTCGTGTTCGGGCACCCGCTGATCCGCACCGCCGCCTACCAGTCGGCCCCGCTCGCCGCCCGGGTCGCGGCGCACCGCGCCCTCGCGGACGCCCTGCCGCGGGTGGGCGGCGCCGACCGCCGCGCCTGGCAGTTGGCGGCGGCCGCCACCGCGCCGGACGAGTACGTGGCCGCCGCCCTGGAGGAGACCGCGCGGCACGCCCGTGCCCGCGGCGGCTACGCGGCCGAGGCGGCGGCGCGCGAACGGGCCGCCCGGCTCACCCCGGACGGCGCCACCCGGGCCCGGCGCCTCGCGCTCGCCGCCGTGGCGGCGGCGGACGCGGGCCAGAGCGCGCACGCGGCCGACCTCGCCCGGCGCGCCGCCCCGCACCTCACCGACCCGGCCGTCCTGGCCCGGCTCGCCCGGGTCCGCGCGGGTGTGGCCCGGGAGCGCGAGGAGTTCGACGCGGCCCACCAGGTGCTCCTGGACACGGCGTCGGCGATCGCCGGGCGGGCGCCGGACACGGCGGCGCTCCTGCTGTACGAGGCCATGACGGCGGCCTGGGTGGCGGGGCACCGGCCGTCCATCGACGAGATCACCGACCGGGTGGCGGCCCTGGGCCTCGCGACGCCGCCGGGCGCCCCGCCGTACCTGCCCGCCGTCGACGGCATCGCCCGGCTCGCGGCGGGCGAGCCGGGCCGGGCCCTGCCCCCGCTGCGGGACCTGTTCGCACGGTCGCGCGACGGCGCGCGGGGGCTCGGCCTGCGCGAGCGGGCGTCCGTCGCGACGTGGTTCGCGCCGCTCGGCGATCTGGAGGGCGGCATCGAGCTGGCCGCCGAGCTGGAGCGCGAGTGCCGTGAGCAGGGGGCGGTCGGGCCGCTGCCGTTGGTGCTGCTCCTGCGGGCGCGGGCCCGGGTGCTGCTCGGGCGGCACGGGTGCGCGCTCGCCGGGGCGGCCGAGGGGGTGCGGATCGCCGAGGACAGCGGGCAGCGCCACTACGCCGCGCAGCTGACCGGCGTCCTCGCCTACCTGGCCGCGCTCGGCGGCGACGAGGCCCGCGTGAAGGAGCTCACGGCCTTCGTCGACCCCCGGCAGGCCCCGCCGGGCCGGGTGTGGAGCGCCGCCGCCCGGCCCCTGCTCGACCTGAGCCTCGGCCGCCACGAGGCGGCGCTGCGCGGCTACGAGGACCTGGCGGCGGGCCCGGCGTCCCACACGACCGTCGCCCTGTACTGCGTCCCCGACCACGTCGAGGCCGCCGTCCGCGCCGGAAAGCCGGACAGCGTAAGGGAGTTGGCGGCGCGGTACGCCGAGTGGGCCGGGCACACGGGCACGGCGTGGGCCCGCGCGATCGCGGCCCGCTGCCGGGGGCTCCTGGCGGAGGCCGGGGCGGCCGGGGCCGACGCCGTGCACGCGGCGTACGAGGAGGCCCTGCGGCTGCACGCCGACGACGGCCGCCCCTTCGAACGGGCCCGTACCCAGCTCCTCTTCGGCCAGTGGCTGCGTCGGGCGGGGCGCAGGAGCGAGGCGCGCGGGCCGTTGCGGGCGGCGCTGGACGTGTTCGAGCAGGTGGAGGCGGCGCCGTGGGCGAAGCGGGCCCGCGCCGAGCTGCGTGCCACCGGCGAGAGCAGGTCCCCGCAGCACCCGGACCGGCTGACGGCGGCCCGCCTCACCCCGCAGGAACGCCAGGTGGTCCGCCTGGCCGCCACAGGCATGTCCAACCGCGACATAGGCGCCCAGCTGTTCCTGTCCCCCCGCACGGTCGGCTACCACCTCTACAACGCGTACCCCAAACTGGGCGTCGCGTCCCGAGGAGACCTACCGCACCTGAACCTGCAGACCGACTGAGGAACCTTCACTCACGCGACGAGGGCGGACACATTCCGCCCGAAGATCTTCAGCCCGCCCGGCGCTTGAGGCCGCTGCGGACGAGGCCGAGCATTGTCAGCCCGTCCGGCGTTTGAGGACGAGGCCGAAGGCCGATCGACGGCACCCCGCCCCACGGGCACCGCGCGACAGCGCAAGCGGCGACAAGCCAGGAGGGGCGGGCGGGCGGGAGAAGAACAAAAGAGGGAGGACGGCGGGACGCCACGGCCCGAGACCAGGGCGCCCACGCCAGAAACTAGTGGCTGCCGAACAGCGAACGCCGCAACCGCCGCAGCGGAGCGAACAGCGACACCCGGCGCACACGTGCGCGCCTGCCACCGCTGCGGTCGTGCGCGACATCACGCGAGGTGAGCTCACGCATCAGCAGCGTCGCCTCGGCCGCCTCGCGCTGCGGGACGGCGGGGCCGCCCAGCACCGAGAGATGACGGTCGAGACGCGAACTGCTCGCGCCGCTCCCACAAGTGATCGCAGGGACCCTCGCCCTACTGCGCACTGTTATCTGTTCCATGTCACTCCCCACCCGTACGAGGGCACCCGGCCCAGGGCAGGTTAACCCTATCGCCCCGCCATGACACTCGTGTATCCCGGTCGCAGGATTCACCTTCCCCACAAGGACGTTGACGATTACTCTCCGAATCCAACTGATTTCAGGGTGAGTTGGACAACCGGTGCGGTGGTGGGCCGCACCGATCCCCCGTCGGGCTCGACGGTGACAGCGAGTGAGCTGGCGCTCCCGTTCAGATCGTCCGCGACGACCGGCGTTTCGCCGTCGAGGAGGCCCAGGGAGCGGGGCGCGGCCCCGTCGCGCATCACCCACAGTTGATGCTCCCGCCCCGCGGGCGGCCTGCCGAGCCCGGACGCCGTGACCACGGCCTGCCCCTGCTCGCGTGACGCGACGACGCCGAGACCCTGCCCGTCGGCGTCCCTGGTACGGGCCGCGCGGGCGTCGGGCGCGGCCAGGACGTGGGCGATCTCACGTGCGGCGGCGCGCTCCTCGTCGAGCCGGTCGTCGGCGCGGCCGAGGGCGAGGGCGAGGATGCCGACGGCGACGAGGGCGAGGACGGCGGCGGACGCGGCGAGCGCCACGAGGACGGGGGCACGGCGGCGCGCCGGGGCGCCCCCGTGTTCCCGCACCACCACCGCGGGCTCCGGAGCCTCCTGCTCGGTGGCGCGCACGGCGGTCAGGATGCGGTCCCGCAGGTCCGGCGGCGCCGGGACGGAGGCGGCACGCGCCAGGCGTACGGTGTCGGCGGCGAGCGCCCGTACCTCGTCGGTGCAGCGCGGGCACCCCTCCAGGTGCCGCTCGAAGCGGCGGGTCTCCTGCGGGTCGAGGGCGTCGAGGGCGTACGGAACGGAGAGGGAGTGCACGGTGCGGCCGATCCGCAGGCCGCCCACGTACATCCTGATGCGGCCGAACAGGCCGGTGCCCGTGGTTCTCATGCGGCGGCGCCCAGACAGTCGCGGAGCCGCAGGAGTCCGTCCCGCATCCGGGTCTTGACGGTGCCCAGGGGTACGGACAGCCGGCGGGCGACCTCGCGGTAGGTGTAGCCGTCGTAGTAGGCGAGCGTCACGGCCTGGTGCTGGAGGTCCGTGAGGCGCTCCAGGCAGCGGCGCACCCACTCGCGCTCCAGGCTGCCCTCAACCTCCTCGGCGACCTGGTCGAACGCGGGCGTCTCGGCGCGCTGGGCGACGCGCTGCTCGCGGTCGCTCGCGGCCCGCGCGCTGCGGACCCGGTCGACGGCCCTGCGGTGGGCGAGCGTCAGGATCCAGGACAGGGCGCTGCCGCGCGCCGGGTCGTACCGGGCCGCGGTGCGCCACAGTTCGAGGAGCACCTCCTGGACCACCTCCTCCGACTGGGCCGGGTCGCGCAGCACTCTGCGGACGAGTCCGTACACGGGCCCGGACACCAGTCCGTACAGCTCCTCGAACGCCTTCTGGTCGCCACGGGCCACCAGGGGCAGCAGTGCGTCAGCGTCCATCCGAGTCCCCCCCTTTTTTCGGCCTCTCCCCCGGAGCTCTTGGCGCACGTCGCGGCCGTTCCCCGTTCCCCGGGCGCCCAATTCTGGACGCGGTGGAGGTTCGGTGCGAGACCTCCGGCGGGATTGGTGCCAATCCGCGCGGGGCGCGGCACCGAATGGCGGGGCAGACGGACCGCGCCCGGCCCACGCGCGCGGCCGTCGGGACAACCCATGAGGAACGCCCGACCACCCACCACAACAGTGAGGACGGACGCGATGACAGCAGTCGCGAAGAGCCGCGCGAAGCTACGGAGCACCCGTGGCATCGTCGGGCTCGTGTGCGGCGTGCTGGCCGCCGGGGGGCTCGCAGCCGCCGGGACCGGCACGCTCGAACCGGAGGCGGCCCGCGCCTCCAGCCACCGCGAGGCCCCGCTCATCTCGGGGCAGCCGCAGTACGACAACACGGACGTGTACGCGTTCGTCAGCCCCGACAAGCCCGACACCACGACGATCGTCGCCAACTGGACCCCGTTCGAGGAACCGGCGGGCGGCCCGAACTTCTACCCGTTCCCCGAGGACGCCCAGTACGACGTGCACATCGACAGCGACGGCGACGCGCAGGGCGACCTGCTGTACCGCTGGACCTTCGACACCCGTACGAAGAACGGGAACACGTTCCTCTACAACACCGGTCCCGTCACGTCCCTCGACGACCCCGATCTGAACGTGACGCAGACGTACGACATCGACCTGCTGCGGCTGAAGGACCAGAAGGTCGTCTCGACGAAGAAGGTCGCCAACGATCTGCCGATCGCGCCCAGCCACGTCGGCAAGGCGTCCATGCCCGACTACGCCAAGCTGCGTGGGCAGGCCGTACGGAAGACGGCGGACGGCGGCACGGCGTTCGCCGGACAGGCCGACGATCCGTTCTTCCTGGACCTGCGGGTGTTCGATCTGCTGTACGGGGGCGATCTGTCGGAGGTCGGGCGGGACACCCTCGCCGGGTACAACGTCAACTCCGTCGCCCTGCAGGTGCCGTCGGCCTCGATCCGCCAGTCGGAGAAGCAGCCGACCGTCGGCATCTGGTCCACGACGCAGCGCAAGAACGCCGACGGGAAGTGGACGCAGGTCTCCCGGCTCGGGGGGCCGCTGGTCAACGAGGTCGTCGTCCCCATGAAGGACAAGGACAAGTTCAACGCGTCCGCGCCCTGGAACGACGCGGACTTCCTGCCGTACGTCACCAAGCCGGAGCTGCCGCGCCTGATCGAGTCGTTCTACAAGATCAAGGCGCCGAAGGAGCCCCGCAACGACCTGGTGTCGGTGTTCCTGACCGGCGTGAAGGACCTCAACCAGCCGCCGAAGGTGCGGCCCGCCGAGGTCCTGCGGCTCAACACCTCCATCAAGCCCAGCGCCTCACCGAAACGCCTCGGTGTCCTGGACGGCGACAACGCGGGCTACCCCAACGGGCGGCGGCTCAGCGACGACGTCCTCGACATATCCCTCCAGGTCGTCCAGGGCGAACTCGTCGGCCAGAAGAACGACTTGGGCGACGCCGTCAACGCCAACGACCGCGAGTTCGGACGCTCCTTCCCGTACGTGGCCCTGCCCACGGCGGGCTCGCGCGGCCCCCTCGCCGAGAAGGGCGCCCGCTCCGGCTCGGACGACGGCTCCGGGGCGCCCAACGCCATGACCGGCGGCGCACCGAACACCGCAGGACGCGACACGGACGACTCCACCGACACCGTCCTCCTGGCATCCGCCGCGGCCGGCGGCGCCGGGCTGCTGCTCCTCACCCTCGGCATCGTGTGGTGGCGCACGCGAGGCGGCGGCGCGGGTCCGCGGGGACGCGGGTCCGGGATCACGGGGGTCTGAGATGGCCGGCCGCCGCTTCGGGGACTGGTGGGGGGTGACTCGGTCCGCCGGGTCCGCCCAGTCCGTCGGGTCGACCGGGTCTGCTGGGTCGGCTGGGTCTGCCAGTTCGGTTGGGTCTTCCGGTCCGGGCGGGTCTGCCAGGTCGGTCGGGTCCGCCGATCCGGGCAGGTCCACCGGCCCGGTCAAGTCCGCCGATCCGGTCAAGTCCGCCGATCCGGGCGGGCCCACCAGGTCGGTCGGATCCACCGATCCGGGCGGGCCCACCAGGTCGGTCGGATCCACCGATCCGGGCAGGTCCACCGGCCCGGTCAGGTCCGCCGATTCCGCCAGTCCCTCGAGTCCTGCCGGTGCCGCCGAATCGGCCCGTGCCGCCAGGACGGTCGGGTCAGTTCGGCCTGCCGGTACTGCCGGTACTGCCGGTACTGCCGGTACTGCCGAGACCGCCGACTCCGTCGAGGCGGCAGGGTCCACCGGGGCGGCCGAGCCCACCGAGTCCGCCAACTCCGCCGGGGTGCCGTTCAACGGCACCCCGGCCGGGGAGCGGGCCGAGGCCGTCGGGACCGACGGGCGGCGGCTCGGGGACGCGCCGGACACCCGGCCCTCTCGTGCGGGGGGCGCCCGGCGGGCCGGGTGGCGGCTCGGGGCCGTCGTCGCGCTCGCGGTGTCGCTGACCGCGGGTGCGGTGGTCGTCGGCGCGCTCCGGGAGGAGGGGCGGCCGTCCGCGACGGCCGCCCCGCCGGCCCCGTACGCGGCACCGCCCGACGGGCTGCGCGCGGGCGACCTCGACCGTGGAGTGACCTCGCTGCGGGAGCGGGTGCGGGTGCGGCCCCGGGACTTCACGTCCTGGGCCGCGCTCGGGTCCGCGTACGTCGAGCAGGCGCGCACGCACGCCGACCCCACCCGGTACGCCGAGGCCGAGCGCGCCCTGGACCGCGCGCTCGCGCTCCGCCCCGGCCACGACGGTGCCCTTGCCGGGCTCGGCGCGCTCGCCGCCGCGCGGCACGACTTTCCCGGCGCGCTGCGGTACGCCGAGCGGGCGCTGGCCGTGAACCCGTACAGCGAGCGGGCGCTCGCCACCCGTATCGACGCGCTCGTCGAACTCGGCTCGTACGAACGGGCGTTGCGGGCGGCACGGGCCGCCGACGCGCGGCGGCCCGGCATTCCGGTCTTCACGCGGTACGCGTACGTGCTGGAGCTGCGCGGGGACGTCCGCGGGGCGCGGCGCGTCCTGGAACGCGCCCTCACCTCCGCGCGGGCGCCCGGCGATGTCGCGTACGTCGCCACTGCGCTGGCCCAACTCGCCTGGCGGCAGGGTCAGTACGCGCAGGCCGCACGCCGGTGCGCGGTCGCGCTGCGGGCCGACCCGTCGTACGTGCCCGCGCTGGAGACGCGGGGGCGGGTGCGGGCCGCCCAGGGCGAGACGGGGGCCGCCGTCGCCGATCTGCGCGATGCCGTGGCCCGGCAGCCGCTTCCCGGCACGCTGGTGGCTCTCGGTGAACTGTACGAGTCCCAGGGGAAGTCGGCGCGGGCCCGGGAGCAGTACCGGCTGATCCAGGCGTGGACGCGGCTGGCCCGCGCGAACGGGGTCAACCCCGATCTGGACACCGCGCTCGCCGCCGTGGACCACGGGGACGCGAAGGCCGCGCTGGCCGCGGCGCGGGCCGAGTGGGAGCGGCGGCGCACCGTGCACACCGCTGACGCGCTGGGCTGGGCGCTGCATGCCGTCGGGCGCGACGAGGAGGCGCTGCGGTACGCCCGGCGGGCCACGGCCACGGGGTTCCGTGAGGCGTCCTTCTTCTACCACCGCGGGGTGATCGAGCTGCGCGCCGGCTCCCCCTCGGCGGGGCGGCGCTGGCTCGAGCGTGCGCTCGAGCTCAACTCCGGGTTCTCGCCCGTGGGTTCTCGGGACGCAGGGCGACTGTTGGAGGGGTTGGGATGAGGACTGTTTCGTGTACGGGTGCGGGGGCGGGTGCGGTTCGGTGGGTGGCGTTCCTGTCCCGCCGCTCCGCGGCGGACAGCCCCCACCCACCCACCCGTCACCCCGCACCGGACAGTGAACCGGAGGCCGATCCCGGCACCCTGAGCGGTCAGCCCCAGGCAGACCCCGGTGCCCCGGGCAGTCGGGCGAGTGCCACCCCGTGGACGGCATCCCTGCCCGGCCACCCCGCACCCGACGCCGAGCCAGAGGCGAATCCGCGCACCCAGAGCGGTGCGCTTGCCGTCGACGCGCCAAGGCGTCGTGCGGGGCTCGTTCGGTGGCTCTCGCCGTTCGGGGGCGGACGGGTACGACGGGGGCCACGTCCCGGACGGGGCCGACCGGGGGGACCGCTCGCCCCTCGTCGGACGCTCGCCCCTCGTCGGACGCTCACCCCTCGTCGGACGCGCACCGCAAGCCGGACCCGGACCCGGGAGCGCGCCACCACCTGGGCCCGCCGCGCCCTCGTCGCCGTCCTCCTCGGGCTCTGCGGCGCCCTCCTCCTTCCCGCCGCACCCGCCTCCGCCCATCCCCTCGGCAACTTCACCGTCAACCAGCACGACGCCCTCACCCTGGCCCCCGGGCGCCTCCGCGTCGACCACGTCGAGGACCTCGCCGAGATCCCCGCCTCCCAGGCCGAACCCGGCATCAAGCGTGCGGGCGCGGCCAGTTGGGCCGCCGAGCGGTGTCGCAAGGCCGCCGCCGGCACCCGCGTCGCCCTCGGCGGGCGCCCCGTCCCCGTCCGGTCCCGCGCCGC
This sequence comes from Streptomyces sp. NPDC127108, assembly GCF_042677545.1. NCBI lineage: Bacteria > Bacillati > Actinomycetota > Actinomycetes > Kitasatosporales > Streptomycetaceae > Streptomyces > Streptomyces sp. NPDC127108. The sequence goes on from NZ_JBHXTE010000042.1 coordinate 67,062, forward strand.
CCGCGCCCTCGTGCGCACCGGCCAGGCCGGGCTTCCCACCGTCCGCGTCGAGTGCCGCTTCGCCGCCCCGCTCCCGAAGGGCGAGAACCTCGCCCTCACCTATCGCTCCACCGGCCAGCCCACCCCGGGCTGGCGCGAGATCACCGCCCGCGGCGACCGCATGACCCTCACCGACACGGACGTACCCGCGACCTCCGCCTCCCGCTCCCTCACCCGCTATCCGAAGCGCCTCACCTCCTCCCCTCCCGACACCACCTCCGCCACCCTGCGCGTCCGCCCCGGCGGCCCCGCCCTCGCCGCCGACCCCGCACCACCCGCCTCCGCCCTGCCCCGCGCCGCCACCGACGCCCTCACCCGTCTCGTCGCCCGCCACGACCTCACCTGGACCTTCGCCGCCGCGGCCCTCGGCACCGCCCTGTTCCTGGGCGCCCTGCACGCCCTCGCCCCGGGGCACGGCAAGACCCTGATGGCCGCCACCGCCGCCGCCCGTGGCACCGCCTCCCTGCGTGACGTGCTGCCCCTCGCCGCCTCCGTCACCGTCACCCACACCTTGGGCGTCGTGGCGCTCGGGCTCCTCGTCGCGGGCGGTTCCGCCGCCGCCCCCTCCGTCGTCGCCTGGCTCGGCGTCGCCAGCGGCCTCCTCGTCGCCGGCGCGGGCGCCGTCCTGCTCCGCCGGGCCTGGCGACATCGCCGTCACTCCCACGGTCATTCGCATGGGCATTCCCACGGTCACTCCCATGGCCACAGTCACGGCCACATTCATGCCCACAGTCATGGGCACAGTCATGGGCATGCGCATCACCACCACTCCCATGGGCACGGGCACAGCCACGAGCATCCGCCCGCGCCCCCCACCCTCCGCGGCACCCTGCTCCTCGGCTTCGCCGGTGGTCTCGTCCCCAGCCCCTCCGCCGTCGTCGTGCTCGTCGGCGCCGCCGCTCTCGGCGAGGCCTGGTTCGGGCTCCTGCTCGTGCTCGCGTACGGCGCGGGGCTCGCGATCACGTTGACGGCGGCCGGGTTCCTCGTCGTGCGGATGGGGACGCGGGTGGCCGCGGTGGCGGAGCGGCGGCTTTCGCGGAGGCGGGCGGGGCGGGTGCGGCTCGCCGGGCTCACCCGGCGCCTCGCACCGCTGGGCTCCGCGTGCGTGGTGCTCGCGCTCGGGTGCGGATTGGTGTTCAAAGGGGCCGCAACAGCGCTCGGTTGAGCTACTTTTGTGGAGAATCGCACGGCTGCGAATGGGGGGCTCGTGTCCGATGAAGCGCGAGTGATCGCTGGGCGTTATCGCCTCCTGGCGCCGCTGGGCGAGGGGGGCATGGGCACGGTGTGGCGGGCCCGGGACGACGTGCTCGGCCGCGAGGTCGCCGTCAAGGAGGTCCGCGCGCCCGTGGGGCTCCCGGCGAGCGAGGTCGAGCGGCTCTACACCCGCCTGGAACGGGAGGCCTGGGCCGCGGCCCGGATCCCGTACCGCAATGTCGTGACGGTGTACGACGTCGCCACCGACGAGGGGCGCCCGTGGATCGTGATGGAGCTGGTGCGCGGTCTGTCCCTGTCGGACACCCTGGAGGCCGAGGGCCCGATGACCCCGCAGCGCGCCGCGTACATCGGCGCGGAGGTCCTGGGCGCGCTGCGCGCCGCGCACGACGCGGGGGTGCTGCACCGCGACGTCAAGCCCGGCAACGTCCTGCTGTCCAATGACGGCCGGGTCGTGCTCACCGACTTCGGGATCGCGATGGTGGAGGGGAGTTCGGCGCTCACGATGACCGGCGAGGTCGTCGGGTCGCCCGAATTCCTCGCCCCGGAGCGGGCCTTGGGCCACCGCCCGGGACCGGAGTCCGACCTGTGGTCCCTCGGCGTGCTCCTGTACGCGGCCGTGGAGGGCGTCTCGCCGTTCCGGCAGGACACCCCGCTGAGCACGCTGCGGGCCGTCGTCGACGAGCAGTTGCCGCCGCCGCGCCGCGCGGGGCCGCTGACTCCGGTCATCGAGGGTCTGCTGCGCAAGGACCCGGCGGAGCGCGCGCTCGCGGCGGACACCGAACGGGATCTGCGGCTCGTGGCGGAGGGCCACGCACCGCGCACGGAGCCCTCGGCCTCGTACCAGCCGACGGTCGCCGCACCCCAACGGCACGACCCCACTCCCCCTCCGCCACCGCCGCCCGGCGGTTTCGCCTCGTCCGCGCCGACCGGCACCACCCCCACGACCGACACGACGACCACGACGCCCCAGTCCCGCTCGCGTCGTACGACCGCCGTGCTCGTCGCGGGCCTGACCGCCGTGGCCCTGGCGATCGGCGGTGTCACCTACGCCCTGGTGAAGGACGATCCGGGTGACAAGAACGGCGGCGCCGACAGCGGCAGCGGCACGACCGGCGGCTCGAACAGCGGCGGAAGCGGCGGCAACGGCGGCACCAACGGCGGCGCCGGAGGGGACGGGGGCGGCAACGGCGGGGGCGGGTCCGACGGCGGGGGCAACAGCGGGTCCGGCGGCGGAGGCGGCGGCAACGGCGGCACCAACGGCGGTGGTGGCAACGGTGGTTCCACCGGCGGCGGCGGGAACGGCGGCACCACCACCCCCGCCCAGTCCGTGCGCGTCAGCGTCACCGGCCACCGCACCTCGTACACGGGCGCGTGCCCGGTGCCGTCCGGCGAGGCGCCGTCGTTCGCGGCGACCTTCACCGTGGGGCGGGTGCCGGTGGGCGTGCAGTACCGGTGGGTGACCGCCGAGGGCGAGTCGAGCGACCCGGGCTGGAAGACGCTCTCGTTCCCGTCGGGCGGCGGCAAGAGCAAGCAGGTCAACCATGTGGAGGTGCCGGCCTGGACGGATCCCGGGACGCACCGCGGCAGCGTGCGGGTCGAGGTCCGCAGCCCGCTGACCGCGACGTCGAACTCCGTCGCGTACTCCGTGACGTGCGAGGAGGAGCCCCCGACCACCGGTGGGGACTCCTCCTCTCCTTACGATCAGTGAGTCCGGACGATCAGTGCGTCCGGCGGAGCGGCGGCCGGTGCCGCCGCGGGTCGTGACGGACCGTCAGGAAGCGGCTCCACGGAAGACCGGGAGGTAGCCGCCGGACTGGCCCGCGGCGGTCGGGTGGTAGGACTCGCCGATGTTGCCCCAGTTCACGCTGTGCAGCCATGAGTCGCTGGAGCAGATCTCGTGGTTGGTGAACGTGGTGGTGACGTCACCGAAGGTGAAGCCGTGGTCGGCCGCGCGCTTGGCGGTGGCGGTGTTGAGGTGGTCGGCGGCGCCGTTGATGGCACGGCGCTCGCCCTCGGTGAGCCCGGCCAGGCAACTGCCGCCGAGTTTGTAGAAGCGTGGGTAGCCGAGGACGACGACGCGGGCGGACGGCGCCTTGCTCTTGATCGCGGAGTAGACCTGGTTGAGCTGGCCGGGCAGCGTCGAATCGACGTACGCCTTGGCCTGGTTGACGCGCGTCACACAGCTTGATTCGGACTGCAGTACGCAGGTCATCATCACGTCGGCGAAGCCCGCGTCGTTGCCGCCGACGGAGAGGGACACCAGTCCGGTGCCGGAGTTCAGCGGCCCCAGCTGGTTGTTCAGGACGTCACCCGTCCGAGCGCCGGAACAGGCCGTGAAGCTGAAGCTGGACGGCGAGTTGGCGGCGGCCCACAGCGCCGGGTAGGAGCGGGTGCTGCGCTTGCAGTTTCCGCTGCCGCTGTCGTAGCTGCCGGCGCCGACGCCCGAGGAGTAGGAGTCGCCGAGCGCCACGTAGGCGGGGGCGGCGGCCCGGTCGTCACCGGAATCCGCGTGCGCCGTGGCCACCCCGGTGAGGGTGCAGGCGGCGGCGAGGAGGAGCGAGGAAGCGTATGCCGTGAAACGGGACAATCTCATGGAACCTCCCTTAGCAGGATTTCTGCCTCGACAGTGGTAGCACGCACCACCCGTTGCCGATAGTGTCCATGTCAATCAATTCTTCAGTAATTCCCTTGCCCGCCAGGAGAGTTCACCGATCGGACTACAGTCCGACAACGAACATCTGCACACCGTCTCCGCATCTTGACGGGCCGCCGCGAACTGAGCGACATTGAAGCCCGGCATCCGGCGCTTCGGGGGGCAAGTCGCCCATGCAGACCATCAGGATCAAGTCAGCGTCTTCCGGTACAGGACGGCCGGACCAAGACCCTGACAGAGGGCCGCGCACAGCGGCGTCCGCGGATCTGACACCACTGTTCGCGGGCGTGGCCGTGGCCGCCGGATGCGTCGGTGCGGCGTTCGCGCTGCTCGACCTCTCCTCGCCGCTGCGCGCCCCGTTCGTCCTCTTCTTCCTGCTCGCGGCCCCCGGCTTCGCCCTGTCCCCGTGGCTGCGGGGGCTCGACACCTGGGCCCGCGTCGTTGCCTGCGGCAGCGGGGCGCTCGTGGTCGACCTGGTGGTCGCCCAGACGATGCTGGCGCTGCACGTGTGGTCGATCCGCGGCGGCGTCGCGGCGGTCGGCGCGCTCAGCGTGCTCGTCTTCCTGTCGGCCCTGGCGCGGCGACGGCGTCACCGCGCCCCGAGATAGACGGACGTGATGACGTGGAGGTCACCGTGCACCGCCCCGGCGAGCTCACCGCAGCCGACCGGGCGGCATGGACGGCCATGCAGTCCAAGGCTCATCTGAACGGGTCGCCCGACCTCTCGAACCCGTTCCTGGCACCGGAGTTCACCCTCGCCATGGCGCGGGTCCGGAGGAACGTGCGGGTCGCCGTCGCCCGGGAGGACGGCGAGCCCGCCGCGTACTTCCCGTTCCAGAGATCCAGAACCGGCGTGGGCCGGGCCGTCGGCCTCGGCGTCTCCGACTGCCAGGGCCTGGTGCACCGGCCCGGCTTCGCGTGGGACGCCCGGGGGCTGCTCCGTGACTGCGGGCTCGCGATGTGGGAGTTCGACCATCTCGCGGCCGGCCAGGACGCGTTCGAGACCGGTGCGTCCGGCCGCTTCGCCTCCCCCGTGATGGACCTCGACGAGGGCTACGAGGGCTATCTCGCCCGGGTGCGGGCCCGATCCCCCAAGTTCCTCCGCTCCACCCTCGCCAAGGGCCGCAGGCTCCAGCGCGACCACGGCGAGGTGCGCTACGTGCACGACGAGCGCGACCCGGCCGCGCTGCGCAAGCTGATCGCCTGGAAGTCCGCGCAGTACCGCAGGACGGGCCGCAGCGACCGCTTCGCGCACGACTGGATCACGCGCCTCGTGCACCAGCTCTTCCACAGCCGCGGCGACTCCTTCGCAGGCGTCCTCTCCGTGCTCTACGCCGGGGGCGCGCCGATCGCCGCGCACTTCGGTCCGCGCAGCGAGCGCGTCCTGGTCTGCTGGTTCCCGGCGTACGACCCGGACTTCGCCCGGTACTCACCAGGCCTCCTGCTGCATCTGCACATGGCCGAGGCGGCCGCCGCCGACGGCATCGCGCACATCGACCTCGGGCGTGGCCAGAAGCAGTGGAAGGACTCCCTGAAGACACGTGAACTCATGGTGTCGGAAGGGTGGGTGGCGCTGCGCCACCCCGTTGCAATCGGACATCGTGTCCACCGGGCACCCGTACGGGCGCTGCGCAATACCGTCGTAGGCCGACCGGAATTGTTCGGACCCGCAGATCGCCTGCTCAAACGCCTGGGAAAGATCAGAGCCAGGCGCCGGAACGATTAAGAAGCGCGCAGGAAGTGCCAAGGAACGCCAGGGGTGATGGGTGATCCGGACACTCCCGTGGTGTCCAAAGAGAACGGTCAAATATCCGAAAACGTGAGACCCCGTTCCAGGTCTTGCCATACGGTCGCAAGCATCAATACCGTCGTACATCCACCCGCATCGGTCCATCGGCAGTCGGTCTAGGGGAGGGCTCAAGACCGCGATGGTTCCGGGGCGGGGCGCTGTAGGGGGGTGCTCGTGTCCGGTGATCGAATTCCTGCCGGATCACGTGCCGCGCAGTCATGCCAGCTCACTCGGCGTGCCCGGAAATCCATTCCGCCATGACCGCAGTGAGAATCCCCCCTTTCGAACCGGATCCACAACCGGACTGCCCGGGGGCGGGTGGTCCACCGGACGAGAGGGATCAGACTCATGAGTTCTGCTGTGCGCCCGGCCGGCCGGGGGCAAGATCCTTTAATCGAACCGTCGTCGAACACTCCTGACGGGTCGAAGGAAAAGACCGGACCAATGGAAGGGACCGCCATAGCGGGATTGCCCGCCATTCCCAGTCAGCACGAATACCGTCCGGTTTCCTCACATCTGGCGATTGCGCCACCGGTGAGCGTCGTGATTCCCGCCATGAACGAGGCGGAGAACCTTCCCTACGTGTTCAAGACGCTGCCCGAGTGGATCCATGAAGTCGTACTGGTGGACGGTAATTCCACCGATGACACCGTCGCCGTGGCCCGGGAGCTGTGGCCGGACGTGAAGGTGGTGCGCCAGCTCGGCAAGGGCAAGGGCGACGCGCTCATCACCGGCTTCGAGGCCTGCACCGGCGACATCATCGTGATGGTCGACGCGGACGGGTCGGCGGACGGCCACGAGATCGTCAGCTATGTCTCCGCCCTCGTCTCGGGCGCCGACTTCGCCAAGGGCTCCCGCTTCGCCAACGGCGGCGGCACCGACGACATGACCTTCATCCGCAAGCTCGGCAACCACGTCCTGTGCTCCGTGGTCAACGCCAAGTTCGGCGCCCGCTACACGGACCTGTGCTACGGCTACAACGCGTTCTGGCGGCACTGCCTCGACAAGATCGAACTCGACTGCACCGGCTTCGAGGTCGAGACGCTGATGAACATCCGCGTCGTCAAGGCCGGGCTCAAGGTGCAGGAGATCCCGAGCCACGAGTACCTGCGCATCCACGGCGTGAGCAACCTCAGCGCCGTGCGCGACGGACTGCGCGTGCTCAAGGTGATCCTGACCGAGCGCTCCAACAAGCGTACGCAGCGCCAGGGTTCGAAGGCCGCGCCCCAGCCACGGCACCAGGGAGAGGCTTCTTGATCTCCATCTCGGTGGTCGTGTGCGCGTACACCGAGGACCGCTGGGAGGACATCCTCGCAGCGGTCGCCTCGGTGCGCGCGCAGTCCCACACCGCCCACGAGACCCTGCTCGTGGTCGACCACAACACGCCGCTCCTGGACCGCCTGGCCAAGGAGTACAAGGAGACACAGGGAGTGCGGGTGCTCGCCAACGCGGGCCCCCGCGGCCTGTCCGCGGGCCGCAACACCGGCATCGCCGAGTCCAGCGGCGAGATCGTCGCCTTCCTCGACGACGACGCCGTCGCCGAGCGGGACTGGCTGCGCCACTTCGCCGCCGGGTACGAGGACCCGCGGGTCCTCGCCGTGGGCGGCCGCACGCTGCCCGCCTGGGAGTCGGGCCGCCGGCCCCGCTGGTTCCCCGAGGAGTTCGACTGGGTCGTCGGGTGCATGTACCGGGGCCACCCGACGGGCCGGGTCGCGGTGCGCAACGTGCTCGGCGGCAACGCCTCCTTCCGGCGCTCCGCCTTCGAGATCGCGGGCGGCTTCGCGACCGGCATCGGGCGTGACGGCGACAAGCGCCCGCTGGGCTGCGAGGAGACGGAGCTGTGCATCCGGCTCACCCGCGCCCGCCCCGACGCCGTGCTGCTCATCGACGACCGCGCGGTGATCCACCACCGGGTGCCCGCGGCCCGGGAGCGGTTCGGCTACTTCCGCACCCGTGCCTACGCGGAGGGCCTGTCCAAGGCCCTGGTGTCCCGGAGCGTCGGCGCCGACAAGGGCCTGGAGTCCGAGCGCCGGTACACCACCCGGGTGCTCCCGGCCGGGGTCGGCCGTGGACTGCGGGACGCGGTGCTCGCGCGCCCCGGTGGCGCCGGGCGCGCGGGGGCGATCGTCGCGGGCGTGATGGCGGCGGCCGGTGGGTACGTCGTCGGGAGCGTCCGGGCGCGGCGGGCGGGGGCGACCTTCGCCGTCGTCGACGTGACCGGCCCGGGCCCCGTGACGCGGGGCACCGAGGGCACCCGGGGCACGGGGACGAGAGGCGGTGAGGGCGGCAGATGAGCACCGGCGGGATACCGATCCTGATGTACCACGCGGTCGCCCCGCACCCGAACGAGGCGACGCACGACCTGTCCGTCTCGCCCGAGGCGTTCGCGGAGCAGATGGAGGTGGTGCGCGCCCTCGGCTGTACCCCGCTCACCACCTCCCAACTGGCCTGGCACTGGCGTCAACCCGGGCGCCCGCTGCCGACCCGGCCGGTCCTGATCACCTTCGACGACGGCTACGAGGGCGTGCACCGGCACGCCCTCCCGGCGCTCGCCCGGCACGGCTTCAGCTCGACGCTGTTCGTGGCGACGGGCTGGCTCCCGGGGAAGTACGACACGGGCGGCGGCCTCGACACCATGCTCGGCTGGGACCAGGTGCGCGAACTGGCCGCGGCCGGCACGGAGATCGGGGGGCACAGCCATACGCATCCGCAGCTGGACCAGCTCTCCGACGACGCGCTCTGGTTCGAGCTGGTGCGCTGTCGTGAGATCCTCGCCGATGAACTCGGCACCCCGCCGGTGTCGTTCGCCTACCCCTACGGCTACTCCAGCCGCCGGGTGCGGTGCGCGGTCCGCGGCGCCGGGTTCGGTCAGTCCCTCGCCGTGGGCAACGGCCTGGCGCGGCGCTGCCAGGGCCCGTACGCGCTGCGACGGGTGACGGTGCGGCGCGGCACCCGGATCGGGGAGTTCGAACGGCTGCTGCTCGGCCGCTCGATCGTCCGGTCCTTCGCCAGGGACCGGGTGCTCAGCAAGGGATACGCCATCGTCCGCAGAGCCCGACAAGCCCGCCGGAAGGCAGCTCGCCCCCGTGTCTGACACGACCACCGCACAGGCAGCGGTCACCGGGACCGACGCGCAGACGGACGGCACACCGCCGTCCGGCAAGAGCCGTCGGGTCCGGAGAATGCGGCTGCCCGGAGCGGGCCGGAGCGGCGGCGGGAACCCGCTGTTCCGCAACGCCTACGCGCTCATGCTCAACACCGGCATCTCCGGTCTGCTCGGCCTCGGTTTCTGGCTGGCCGCCGCCCGGTACTACTCGGAATCGGCGGTCGGCCAGGGCTCGGCGGCCATTGCGGCGATGAAGCTCCTCGCGGGCATCACCGCCGTTACGCTCATGGGCGCGCTCGCCCGCTTCATCCCCGTGGCGGGCCGCGCCACGGGCAAGCTCATCTTCCGTACGTACGCGATGAGTTCCGTCGTCGTCGCCTGTGCGGCGCTCGTCTTCCTGGCCACGCTCGGCCTGTGGGGCCCTTCGTACCGCTTCCTGCACGGTCCTGTGGCCGGGATCTGCTTCGTCGGCGCGGTGGTGGCGTGGTCGCTCCTGACCCTCCAGGACGGGGTGCTCACCGGGCTGCGCAACGCGCTGTGGGTGCCGGTCGGCAACACGGTGTTCTCCGTCGTCAAGCTCGGGCTCCTGATCGCCTTCGCGGCGGCCATACCGACGGCCGGGGTGTTCGTGTCGTGGGTGGCCGCGATCGCCTTCTCGGTGGTGCCGCTGGGCTGGCTGGTCTTCCGGCGCCTGGTGCCGCGCCATGTGCGGGCCACCGAGGACAGGACCACTCCCCCGACGCTGCGCGAGATGGGGCGCTTCCTCGCCGGTGACTACACCGGTTCGCTGTGCTCCCTCGCCGTGGTCTATCTGGTGCCGGTGATCGTGGCCGCGCAGGTCAGCTCCGCCGACAACGCGTACTTCTACATCGCGACGACCATCGGCGGCACCACGAACCTGCTCGCCATCAACATGGGCGCGTCGCTGACCGTCGAGGGCGCGCACGACCCGGCCCGGCTCGCCGCCAACACCCGTGCGGCGCTGCGCCGGATGGCGCGGATCATGCTCCCGGTGTGCGGGATCCTCTTCGTGGGCGCGCCGTACATCCTGCACGTGTTCGGCCAGGGCTATTCGGAGGCGGCCACTCCGCTGCTGCGCTGGTTCGCGGTGGGTGCACTCCTTCGGGTGGTCATGGAGACGTACTTCGCCGTCCTGCGCGCGCAGAGCCGGACCTCCGGGCTCGCCTGGCTGCAGGGCCTGCTGTGCGCGCTCGTGCTCGGCCTGACGCTGCTGCTGCTCCCCCGGATGGGGCTGACCGGCGCGGGCGTCGCGGAGATCTCCAGCCTCACGGTGATCGTGGCGATCGCGGCGCCCAAGCTGTACGCGATCACACGCGCGGCCCCGGCCGCCGACCGCGCGGCGCCGGACGGGGACCTGGCGGACCTCGGCACCGGGGACGTGTCCGCGAGCACCACCGTCGAACTCACCCCGCAGCGCCCCGGGCACGGGCACGCCGGGCACACCGGGCACAAGGAGCGGCGGCACGGCCCCGCGTGGGCGCTGCGCGAGTCCCTGGACTCCGACACACTTCAACTGGCGGTCCAGATCGACCTGGAGCACCAGGAACGCCGCCCGGACGTGCGTCCGGGCCCGACGGCGCGAGGGCCCGTGGGAGCGGGCAAGGGGGACGAGATGGAGGGGCACCGGCCCACCTGGGCGGCCCGGTCGGCGCGCACGACGCCCGCCGCGGGGGTGCGCGCGGGCGCGCAGGGGTCCACTTCGGAACGGCCCGCCCCGGACAGGTCGTCGGACCGGTCGGAGGCGCCGGGCAGCCGGTCGGACGTACCGGACAGCCGGTCGCAGGCGCCGGACAAGTCGATGGCGCGGGAGCGGTCCGGCAGGTCGGAGAGCTGTGCCTCGCCCGGGCCGGCGTCGGTCACGGAGCCCGTCGGCGGGACGGGCCCGAGGGACGCGGAGCACCACCGGCGCGCGGAGAGCCACTCGCGCGCCGAGAGCCACTCGGCCGCCGGGAACCACCCGGACACGGAGAGCCCCGCCGACTCGGCGGGCCGCCCCATCGCCGACAGCGACCTCGACCTCGACCCGATGGGCCTGCCCGTGAAGGAGCCCTGGCCGACCGTGGCCGATCCGAAGGCGCCCCCCGTCGCCGTGCCGCCGCCCACGGCCGGTCCGCCCGGCACACCGCCCGCGACACGGCCCACGACCGGGCCGGGCGCCACAGGTCCGGGCGCCGCAGGACCCGGCGCCACGGTTCCGGGCCCCTCGGGACCGGGCACCACCGAACCAGCCACCATCGGAAAGCCCGGCCCGCTGTCCCCGACCCCGACTCCCCCGGCCGCCGCGCCCACCCCGCGCCCGTCCCGCACCCCCCGCAGGCCCCTCGTCCTCGGCTTCCTGCTGCTCCTCGCCCTCGGCCTGTACTGGGTACCGGCGTTCGGGCTCGACGAGGGCGACCTCGACCGGATGGGCGGGCTCGGGATCGTCTCCGTGCTGCCGCTGCCGACGCTGGTCGGCGCCGCACTCATGGTGGGCGTGTTCGCGTCGCTGCTGTGGCTGGAGCGGCAGCACCGCTGGCTGCTCCTGCTTACGCTGCTCGCCACCGTCGTGTCCCTGCACGCGCTGCCCGCCGTCATCGAGACCGAGCCGCGGTTCGCGACGGCCTGGCAGCACCTGGGCTTCATCGAGTACATCGACCGGACCGGCACGGCGGTGCCGGACCTGGACGCGCGCTGGAGCTGGCCCGGCTTCTTCGCCGCCGCCACGTTCCTCGCCGAGGCGTGCGGGGTCTCGGACCTGACCGAGGTCATCCGCTGGTGGCCGACGGTCATCCAACTCCTCTACCTGGCCCCGATGTTGCTGCTCACGCGCTCCCTGCGGGCGAGCTGGCGCGCCAAGTGGGCCGGGCTGTGGATCTTCGTCCTGAGCGGCTGGGTCGGCCAGGACTACTTCTCGCCGCAGGGCTTCACGTATCTGCTGTACATCGCGTTCGTGGCGATCCTGCTCGTGTGGTTCCGCGCGCCGCGCGTGCTCTGGACGAAGCGGCGGCCCGGCGAGGCCGAGGTCGAACCCGCCGACCGCCGTCAGCAGGCGGTGCTGCTCCTCGTCCTCCTGGGGCTCTTCGCGGGCACGGTGCCCGCGCACCAGCTGACGCCGTTCGTCATGCTCGGCGTCCTCACCGCCCTGGTCCTGCTGCGCCGCTGCGAGCTGCGCGGGCTGCCGCTGCTGTGCGGCGTCATGGTCGCCGTCTGGCTGGGCTTCTTCGCCGAGCCGTACTGGTCGGGGCACTTCGACGAGCTCTTCGGCGGTGTCGGCGGCGTCGGCGGCAATGTGTCGTCGTCGGTGTCCGGCCGGATCGAGGGCGGCAGTTCGACGCACAAGCTGGTGCTGTACGTCCGGGTGGCGCTCGCCGGCGGCGTGATGGCCATGGCCTGCTGGGGCTGGCTGCGCAGGCGCGGGCACAAGTACCGCGAGGTGTCGCTGCTCGTCCTGACCTTCGTGCCGTTCCTCGGCTTCGGCATGCAGTCGTACGGCGGCGAGATGGCGCTGCGCGTCTTCATGTTCGCGCTGCCGGGCGCCGCGCTGCTCGCCGCGCTCGCCCTGTTCCCGCGCACCGGCGTCACGCAGAAGGAGCGCGACCGGGACAAGGTGAGCCTCGCGCCGCTGGCCGCGCTGCTCGCGGGTCTCGTCCTGGTGGGCGGCTTCCTGGTGGCGCGCTGGGGCAACGAGCCCTTCGAGCGGGTCAGGACCGGCGAGGTCGCCGCCATGGAGTACGTGTACGCGCACGACGACCCGACGGTGCGGCTGCTGTGGATGAGCAACGACACCGTCAACAACGTGACGCCCGCGATCCCCTGGGGCAAGCAGGACGCGGAGAAGGTCGAGTACGTGCCGACACTCGCGCCGCCCGATCCGGTCCTGGTGTCCGGCCTGGTGAAGGCGCTCAAGGACGCGGGCCCCAACTCGTACCTCATGATCAACCGGAGCCAGACCGTCTATCTGCAGATGGACACCGGCTATCCGGCGAACTGGGACACCCGCCTCGCCCGCAACCTCGACAAGCGCCCGGAGCTGAAGAAGGTCTACGGCAACGCCGACGCGAGCCTGTACGCGCTGCGCGAGCAGCCGGAAGGACCGGTCACCGAGGCCGACCCGGGCGCCGTCGGACCGAAGGTGACGTGGACGCCGTGGACGGTGGTGGGCGCCCTCGCGGTGCTCGCGCTGATGGTGCTGCTCGCGGCACGCGAGGTGGTGCGGGTCGCGGCGGCGCCCAGCGTGGGTCAGCAGCGCTGGCTGCAGAGCAGCTTCTGGTTCTCGCTGCCGCTGCTCGCGGTGTTCGTGGCGTCGCTGATCCAGCGGTTCCTGACGATGGCGTAGGACGGGGCGGCGGAGCGGGACCCGGAGGGGCCGGGCGCGCGGCCGGAGGGACTCACGCGGTGAGGCGGCTCAGCGCGTCAGCCACTTCACCTCGTCAGCCGCTTCACCTCGTCAGCCACTTGACCTCGTACCCGGCCATGTCGAACCGCTTGCCGTCGACCTTCGCGCTGATCTTCCGGTCGAGGGTGTTCACCACCAGCACGGTCTTGTCGTCGGCGAGCACGCGGACGTTCGGCGCGTCGTCCTCGGCGACGTCCACCTTCTCGTAGCGGGTGCCGGGCGGGAAGGCGTCGGAGAAGCGGGCGAGGAGTCGCAGCATGGGCTGTTCGCGGCCGCCGTCGGCGCTCTGGGTGGGGCTCCACAGGCAGCCCGCGCAACTCCCGGCCCGCTTCTGCGGGTTCCAGTAGAAGCCGCTGGTCGCGCCGCCGCGCGCCATCGCCATCAGGCCGGAGGCGTGCACGGCGACGCGGCGCTCCTCGGCCCAGTCGTCGCGGTTGTCCTGGCGGTCGCCCGGCTCCACGTAGTACTCGGCCCACCACAGCGGCAGGTCGCCGGTCTGCTCGCGCACCCAGCGGCCGACCGCCGTGAACTTTTCGGTGGCCCCGAACTCGTCGGGCAGCAGCTCGTCGTCCTCGGTGTAGCTGGCGCCGTCGACGACCACGAAGTCGGCGCCGTCCTTGTGCTTGTTCCAGTACGTGAAGGCCTCGACGGACCGCTGGTCGAGGCGGCCCCACGGGCCCTCCACGGACTCCGAGGAGCCGTCGGGGCCGCGCGGGTCGACGCTGTCCATGACCAGGTAGGGGCCGCCGACCTGGATGTCCTTGTTGACCTTCTTCAGGGCCTGGTAGACGAGGTTGTAGAACTTGGTGTAGCCCTCGTAGTCCCAGCGGGCCTCGGCGGAGTTCCAGAAGCCCTTCAACTCGTTCCAGACGAGGAAGTGCCGCACGTCGGGGTAGCGCTTGGCGACGGTCGCCGCGAGGGCGGCGTAGTCGTCGAAGTGCTCGGGCCGGGGCGCGGTCTCCAGGGAGTCCTGGCTCCAGTTCGTGTTGTCGGAGCCGGGCTTGCCGCCCTTCATCCAGTCCGGGGCGCAGCACAGGGTGACGACAGGCGTGCCCTTGGTGGCCCGGATGAAGTCCATCCGGTGGTCCATCGCCTCGAAGTCGTAGCGCCCCTTGACCGGCTCGGGGTTGCCCGCGCCCCAGCCCATGACGTGCTGGATCTGCGGCAGCGGGCGCGGCTGGTCGGCGAGCAGCTTCTGGACCCGGTCGACCGCCTCGTCGTCTCCTTCGTTGGCGCTGTACTGCGTGTGGGTGAAGCCCCAGCCGACGTCGGGCCGTGCCTCACCGCGGGTCGGGGCCGGTGTGCCGTACACCTTGTCGCCGTCCGGCGTCGTGCCCGCCGTGCTGCCGCGCTCCCCCTCGGGCAGCGTGAGCATGGTCAGGACCAGGGCCAGCGCGGCCATCGCCACACCGACGAAGGCGGTGAGACGCCACCGCCGTGCATCCACTTGCCACCCATGACGTCCCATCACGGGCAAGCGTATCGGCGTGCCCTCGCGGTGGGGGCGGTTCCGCGCGAGTGTCGGCTCCACGGCGCGCGGGGTGGCGCACTGGGGAAACCGCGTGCACGGAAGCGCACCCGTGACGGATCATGGCGGCATGTCTGCGAACCCTCAGGACGCCCTGCCGATCCGGCTCAACGTCGACGACAGCGACTCCCCGTCCGACGTCGTGGACGCGCTGTTCCTCGGCCGCTTCGCGACGGGCGAGCAGCCGTTCTCGCACAGCGCCAACATCGACCGCGTGAAGCCCGGCTCCGCGCTGCTGCCGCCCGGCGCGACGGTGCTGCGTGCCGCCCGCGACGACGACCGCAGCGCCACGCTCGC
Source organism: Streptomyces sp. NPDC127108 (assembly GCF_042677545.1). NCBI lineage: Bacteria > Bacillati > Actinomycetota > Actinomycetes > Kitasatosporales > Streptomycetaceae > Streptomyces > Streptomyces sp. NPDC127108. The sequence goes on from NZ_JBHXTE010000042.1 coordinate 82,085, forward strand.
CGAGGGCGAGGGCTGGACGCTGCTCGTGTCCCGGTGGAACCGCGGCGCGGACGTCACGGTCACGGCCACCAGCGCCGAGCTGGCCGAGCGGGTCCTCAAGGAGGCCACGGACGGGGCGCAGGACGACCCCGAGCCGCAGCCGGAGAACGTCACCATGGGGTTCTGGTACGTCTCGCCGCGGCGCGGGCCGCACCGCACGACCCGGCAGATCTCCGCGGGCACGTGGGACGAGGTGCGGGAGAACTACACCGCGCCGGTCGCCGACGCCATGGACAAGCTGATGAAGACCACGCCGGAGGACATCTCGGGGCGCCTCCTGCTGCTGCACGGGCCGCCCGGCACCGGCAAGACGTCCGCGCTGCGCACCCTCGCGCGGTCCTGGCGCGACTGGTGCCAGGTGGACTGCGTCCTCGACCCGGAGCGGCTGTTCACCGACGTCGGCTATCTGATGGACATCGCCATCGGTGAGGACGACGGCACGGCGAAGGGGCGTTGGCGGCTGCTGCTCCTGGAGGACTGCGACGAGCTGATCCGAGGCGAGGCCAAGCACACGGCGGGCCAGGCGCTCTCCCGGCTGCTCAACCTCACGGACGGGCTGCTCGGCCAGGGCCGCAACGTCCTCGTCGGCGTCACCACCAACGAGGACCTGGAGCGCCTCCACCCGGCCGTGGTCCGCCCCGGCCGCTGCCTGGCCCGCATCGAGGTCGGCCCGCTCACCCTCGCCGAGTCCGTCGACTGGCTCGGCACGTCCGAGGGCGTGTCCCGCGAAGGGGCGACCTTGGCCGAGCTGTACGCGCTGCGCCGGGGGCAGTCGCCGACCGCTCTTCCCGCCGCACGGGACGGGGCCGACGCGGGCTTGTACCTGTAGGGCCTGGGCCGGCCTTGTACGTATGGGACCTCGGCCGGCCTTGTACGTATGGGACCTCGCCTGACCTTCCCCCTGGAGAGCCTCAGCCGGCGGAGCCGTAGGCCGCGCGCAGCGCGTCCCGGGCGGCGGCCACCGCGTCCTCCTCGGAGAGGCCGAGCCGCCGCACCCGCTCCGCGTAGGCCTGCGCGGCCGAAGCGGCACCCTTGGCCGCCGCGTCCCCCGCGGCGGCCACGAACGTCCCGTTCCTTCCCCGGGTCTCGATCACCCCGTCCTCTTCAAGCGCCCGATAGGCCTTGGCGACGGTATTGGCGGCGAGCCCGAGGCCCTCGGCGAGCCCGCGCACGGTGGGCAGCTTGTAGCCCACCGGAAGGCTCCCGCTCCGGGCCTGCGCAGCGATCTGCGCCCGCACCTGCTCGTACGGCGCGGCCGCGGCCCGCCCCTCCGCACCTTCATCGATCACGATCTTCAGCGTCACGCGGCGATTGTCCCGCACCCCGCGCGGGAAAAAGGAGAGGCGGCTCCCGCGCGGCCCGACTACCGTCCGGCCCATGACAGAAGTCCTGGTCCGCGCCCTGCGCCCCACCGATCCCGCGGACAGCTCCGCGTTCGCGGCGGTCCGCCGCGTCTGCGTGCCCGCCATGCTGGCCACGTCCGCGTCCGTGGCGTTCGACGCGGCGCACGCCCATCCCGACGCGCATTACCTCCAGTTGGTCGCCGAGGTGGACGGCGAGGTCGTCGGCACCGCGCAGACCGGCATCGCGTACGACAGCCCGGAGCCGGGCCAGAGCTTCGCCAACGTCTACGTCCACCCGGGGCACCGGGGCGTCGGAGCGGGTTCGCTCCTGGTCCGCACGGCGGAGGAGTACCTGGCGGGCAAGGGCGCGACGACCCTGTACTCCTGGGTCCTCGACAGCGAGGAGAACCGCGCGTTCGCCGCGCGCCGCGGCTACCGCGCGAGCCGGTCCGCGCACTTCCTCCGCCTGGACCTGGCGAACGGCGAGCTGCCGCCCCTGGCGGAGCCGCCGCCCGGCGTGGAGCTGCGCAGCGGCGCCGAGTTCGCCGTCGACGCGCGCCCCCTGTTCGACCTGGACGCGGAGACGGTCGCGGACGAACCGAGCGACGTGGCGGCGGAGTTCACCGACTACGAGCACTGGCTGGCCGAGACCTGGCACCACCCCCTGGTCGACCAGGAGCTGACGACGGTGGCCGTGGTGGACGGGCGGCCCGCGGCGTTCAGCCTGGCACGCACGGACGACGCGTCGCGGTACGCGAGCGGGATGACGGGCACGGCTCGGGCGCACCGCGGGCGGGGGCTGGCCAAGCTGGCGAAGAACGACTCGCTGCACCGGGCGCGGGCCGCCGGGTTCACGGAGGCGTTCACCGGCAACGACGCGGACAACGGCCCGATGCTCGCGATCAACAAGTGGTTCGGCTACGAGATCTGTGACACGGAGGTACGTCATGTCCGCACCCTCGGCTGAGCAGATCCCCGCCACCGACGTGGAGGTCGTCCTGCGCAAGGCGGGCCGCACGAAGATCCGCTATCCGGCGCGGCTCCTGTCGGACGACGGCACCCGCGTCACGGTGCGGGCGCCCTGGGCGGGCGCGGGCGTACGGGACTTCGGCTTCGTGCGCTTCGAGCCCGGCGACGTGTTCGTCGAGCACTTCTGGCGGGACCGCTGGTACGCGGTGAAGGAGGTGTACGCGGCGGACGGCACGCTCAAGGGCTGGTACTGCGACGTGACCCGCCCGGCCGTGCGCGAGGGCGCCGTCCTCACCGTGGAGGACCTCGACCTGGACCTCTGGTGCTCGGCGGACGGCACCACGATCCTCCGCCTGGACGAGGACGAGTTCGCCGCGAGCCCCCTCCCCGAAACGGACCCACCCGCGGCAGCCGCGGCCCTCGCGGCCCTGGACGCCCTGGAACAACTGGCCAAGGCGGGCGGCAACTTCCCCCGGACCCACCCGTCCGCGTGATCCAGGTGCGCCTCGCCGCGCCCCACCCCGGCTCCCACCGAATCGGCCTCCGGCCTCGTCCTCAATCGCCGGAAGGGCTTTCCCCCCATGGCCGAACCTAAGGCGCCGCCGTCCCCACCACCACGTACCTCTCGTCGGCCACCGTTCTCCCCCACAGTCGCGCGTCGCCCGACAGGCGCTCCGTGTGCGTGTGCGGGACCAGGGGGGTCAGGGAGCGGATGAGGTGGGGGGCGGGGATGCCGACGGGGCTGAGGGTGCCCCAGACGCCTTCGATGAGGATGAGGCGGCCTTCGGGGCGGAGGAGGGTGTGCCAGTGGCGCAGGACCGCGTCCGGGTCGGGGAGCATCCACAGGACGTGGCGGGCCAGGATCGCGTCGAAGCGGTGGTCGCCGACGGGGGGCCGGGCCGCGTCGCCGACGAGGACGCGGGCGTCGTGGGCGGTGAGCTTGGCGCGGGCCCGCTTCGTCATCTCCGGGGAGAGGTCGACCGCGGTGACGCGGTGTCCCCGCTCGGCGGCGAGGAGTGACAGGGTGCCCGTGCCGCAGCCCACGTCCAGGACGTCGCCCGGTGCGTCCGGCAGCCAGTCGGCGAGGCGGTCGGCCCAGGCCGCGCGCACCAGGGGGTCGCGCAGGCCGTGGTCCGGTTCGTCGTCGAACGCCGCGGCCTGCGCGTCCCAGTCGATGCCTAGGCCGTCGTCCCCCGCGCGATTGCCCACGTCAAAGCTCATGCGCCGATCGTGACACGCGCCACTGACAATCGACCCGCGATGAGAAACGCTCCCGGAACTGGTCTACCGCTGTGTCACCGAGCTCTTCGGTGGGTACGGCACGACGAGGTAGGCAGGGAGGCCGTCATGCGCCGAGTGACCGTGCACAAGACCGTCGAGAAGTCCGCCGCGCGCCGCGCGAGGGAGAGCCGGGAGGCCCGCGAGGGCGCCCAGCGGCTGCCCCGCGAGCGCCCCGAGGTCCGCAGAGACGTCCTGCGCGTCTGGTGGCCGACCGAGTAGCCGGGGGCGGGCGCCCGCCTCAGTCGGTGAGCCTCTTGCGGTAGTGGAAGCGGTCGTAGACGCCCTCCACGCGCCGCTCCACGAAGTCGTATCCGAACCGGGGATAGATCTTCTGGTTCTCCCACATCATGGCGTTGGTGTAGAGCCGGATCTCGGGCAGGCGAAGGGCCCGGGCGTGCGCCTCGACGAATTCGAGGAGGACGCGCCCGATGCCCTGCCCGGCCGCGTCGGGGTGGACGGCGATGTTGTCCAGGTAGAGGTGGTCCTCGTGGGCGTACAGGACCACCAGGCCGACGACCGTGCCCGCCGTGTCCTCGGTGACGTGCACCCGCCCCGCGGCCACGTTCGCGGCGTGGTCCGACTCCATGGGGGCGGGCACCCGGCCTATGCGTTCGATGTAGTGGTGGTACGCCGCGTCGGTGACCGCCTTCACGGCGGGCACGTCGGCGGCTGTGGCGAGGCGGACGGCGGGTGCGCCGGGGGTCTCGGCCGCGTTGATCCTGTCTGTCATCCCGTCACGTTACGACGGGACTTCAGCAGGCCGCGCACCAGTTTCCGCAGCAGCGGCCACAGCACGATCAGCGCGACGACGGCGTACACGGACACGGAGAACGGCGTGTCCACCAGGCCGCTGACGCTGCCGTCGCTGATCTGCAGGGCGCGGCGCAGCTGTTGCTCGGCGCCTGGCCCGAGGATGACGCCGATGACGGCGGGCAGGACGGGCAGTCCGTAGCGCCGCATGCCGAATCCGATCAGGCCGATGATCAGCAGGACGACCAGGTCGAGCGCCTCCCCGCCGACCGCGTACGCGCCGACGGCCGCGAAGAACAGGATGCCCGCGTAGAGGTAGGGCCGCGGGATGCGCAGGAGCTTCGCCCACACGGGGGCCAGGGGCAGGTTCAGGGCGAGGAGCAGCACCATGCCGACGAACAGGGACGCGATCAGGCCCCACACCAGCTCCGACTCGCGCTCGAAGAGCAGCGGTCCGGGCTGGATGCCGTACTGCTGGAAGGCGGCCAGCATCACGGCGGCGACGGCCGTGGTGGGCAGGCCGAGGGTCAGCATCGACACGAGGGTGCCCGCCGCCGACGCGGAGGACGCGGACTCCGGTCCCGCGACGCCCTCGATGGCGCCCTTGCCCCACTCGTCCTTGTGCTTGGACAGGCGTTTCTCGGTGACGTAGGAGAGGAAGGTGGGGATCTCGGCGCCGCCCGCGGGGATCGCGCCGAACGGGAAGCCGATGAGGGGCCCGCGCAGCCAGGACTTCCAGGTGCGTCTGACGTCCTGCCTGCCGAGCCAGGGGCGTCCGACGGGGATCGCCCGGCCGCTGGTGCGGCGCAGGTGGGCCGCCACCCACAGGGCCTCGCCGATCGCGAACAGGCCCACGGCGACGATCACCACGTCGATGCCGTCGGCGAGTTGGAGCGAGCCGAAGGTGAGGCGCTGCTGGCCGGTCATCTGGTCGAGGCCGACCAGGCCGAGGGTGAGGCCGATGAGGAGGGAGGCGAGTCCGCGGATCCGGGAGGAGCCGAGCACCGACGTCACCGCGATGAACGCGAGGACCATGAGGGCGAAGTAGTCGGGCGCGCCGATGTCGACGGCCAGGTCGGCGACCTTCGGGGCGAGCGCGACCAGGAGGACCGTGCCGATCATGCCGCCCGCGAAGTGGCCGATGGCGGCGGCGGCGAGGGCTTGGGCGCCGCGCCCGGACTTGGCCATGGGGTTGCCCTCCATGGCGGCGACGACGGCGGCGCTCTCGCCCGGTGTGTTCAGCAGGATCGAGGTCGTCGAACCGCCGAACATGGCGCCGTAGTAGATGCCCGCGAACATGATGAACGCGCCGGTGGGTTCGAGCCCGTAGGTGACGGGGAGCAGCAGCGCCACGGCCATCGCGGGGCCGATGCCGGGCAGGACGCCGATGGCGGTGCCGAGGAGCACGCCGACGGCGGCCCACAGGAGGTTCATGGGGGTGAGGGCGGTGCCGAAGCCGTCCATCAGGGAGCTGAAGGCGTTCATGTCACAGCACTCCCATCAGGGGGCCGCCGGGCAGCGGCACTCCGAGCAGGTTGTTGAAGAGGGCGTACGTGGCCAGGGAGAGCCCGGCGGCGATGAGTGGGTCGCGGTGCGCCGCGCGGCTGCCGAGGGCGTAGGCGGCGCCCCAGAAGAGGAGTGCTCCGGCGACGGGGAAGCCGACGGGTTCGATGAGGACGGCGGTGGCGAGGAAGACCCCGGCGAGCAGCAGGACGGTGCGCCAGTCGGCGGGTTCGGACAGGTCGACGTCCTCGCCGCCCTCGGCCTCTCCGCGGCCGCCGCGCAGCACGTCGACGGCGAGCAGGACGGAGACGACGAGCAGTCCGGTGCCGACGGCGACGGGGACGGTCCGGGGGCCGACGGGGCCGCGCTGGGTGAGGGCGACGTCCATGGTGAGGGCGTCGGTGAGGACGACGACGCCGAGGGCGAGCAGCATGACGCAGACGCCGAGTTCGGAGTGTTCCCGCAGCCAGGCGCGGCGGGTGGAGGTCTGCTCCGCGGTCGGTTCGGTGGTGGTCGTCACAGCCCCAGCTCCTTCAGTACGGATACGACGCGTCTGTCCTGGGCGTCGAGGAAGTCGCCGAACTTCTCGCCGGTGAGGAAGGCGTCGTCCCAGCCGTTCTTCGCCAGGGACGCGCGCCACTCCTTGGAGCCGTGCAGCTTGCGGATCAGGCCGGTGAGCTTGTCGCGTTCGGCGTCGGAGAGGCCGGGCGGGGCGACGATGCCGCGCCAGTTGGTGAAGTTCACGTCGTAGCCGGACTCCTTGAGGGTCGGCCCGTCGAGGCCCTTGACCCGCTTCGGTCCGGTGACGGCGAGCAGCCGCAGTTCGCCGGACTTGATCTGGTCCAGGTACTCCCCGACGCCCGAGACGCCGAAGGCGACCTTGCTGCCGAGGATCGAGGCGAGGAGTTCGCCGCCGCCGTCGAACGGCACGTAGTTGACGTCCTTGGGCGGGATCCCGGCGGCGCGGGCCATGAGCATGGGGGCGATGTGGTCGGGCCCGCCGGGCGAGGAGCCGCCGCCGACGGGCATCTTCCCGGGCTTGTCCTTCCAGGCGTCGACGAGCTGCCCGATGGTCTTGTACGGGGAGTCCTTCGAGACCACGACGACGTCCTGCTCCTCGGTGAGGCGGGCGATCGGGGTGGTGTCGGCGAGGGTCTTGGGGGCGTGGTTGGAGCGGGCGGCGCCGACGACGCCGAGGCCCATGGACATGGCGAGCTTGCCGTTGCCGTGCTCGCTCACGAGGCGGCTGAGGCCGACGGTGCCGCCGGCGCCGGGCAGGTTGAACACCTCGATGTTGTGGGTGAGTCCGGCGTCCTCGGCGTTCTTGGCGGCGGTGCGGGCGGTGATGTCGTAGCCGCCGCCGGGGGTGTTGGGGACCATGAGGCGCAGGCCGGGGATCTTCGTGCCGGTGTCGTCGCCGCTGCCCGTGGTGAGCAGCGGCGGCCCCACGAGGACGAGGAGCGCGGACCCGAGCAGGGCGAGGGGGACGCGTAGTCGCCTGGGGGTGCGGAGTCGCACGGGGTGCCACCACCTGTCTGACCGGATACATGTGTGAAGTGGCCCACATGTTGCCCACGCGTTAAGAAGCTGTCTCTCTTCCGGAATCAACGGACGTTGTGGTCCTTGTGGTCACGCTCGTAACCTGCGGCGACGACGAGGGGCGAGGGGGGCCCGGCAATGACGAGAGTGCTGGTCGTCGACGACGACTTCATGGTCGCCAAGCTGCACGGCCGGTACGTCGCCACGGTGGACGGCTTCACGGTGGTGGGGGTGGCGCACAGCGGCACGGAGGCGCTGCGGGCGGCGGAGCGGCTGCGGCCGGACCTGATCCTGCTCGATGTGTATCTGCCGGACATGGACGGCATCGCGGTGCTGCGGGAGCTGCGGGCGGCGGAGGAGCGGGATGCCGGGCGGGCGCCGGTGGACGTCCTGTTCATCACGGCCGCGCGGGACGCGGAGGTGGTCCGGGCCGCGCTGCGCGCCGGGGCCCTGCACTATCTGATCAAGCCCTTCAACCAGGCCGCCCTGCATGAGCAGTTGCGGCACGTCGCGGCCCTGCGCGCCCGCCTGGACGGCCTGGCCGAGGCCCGTCAGGAGGACGTCGACCAGATCTTCGGCACCCGCCCGCCCGGCTCCCGCGAACTCCCCAAGGGCCTCGCCCCGCACACCGCGGAGCTGGTGGAGCACACCCTGCGCGCCCACCCCGCCGGCCTCTCCGCCACGGAGTGCGCGGAGGCGGGCTCCCTCTCCCGCGTCAGCGCCCGCCGCTACCTGGAGTACTTCGCGGACACCGGCCGCGCGGAGGTGACCCTCAGGTACGGCGGGGCGGGGCGGCCGGAGCGGCGGTACCGGTGGGTGGGGTGAGGGGCGGGTGACCTGAGGGCAGGCTGAGGGGGTCCTTAACGCGAGCATAAGGATCGCCTCCAGCCGGTCCCAGCAGGCGAATTCGGGGATCCCGGCGGCTAGCTTGCTGATCGCCGCGAGGTTCGCGCCCCGCCCGCCGCAGGGGCCCGCGACTCGTCCGCCCCCATCTGTTCGCCGCCCTAGGAGAGATCCCCCCATGACCGCAGCTCGCAAGGTCGTCGCCTTCGCCGTCGCGGGTGTCGCCCCGCTCGCCCTGACCGTGCTCTCCGCGTCGCCCGCCGCCGCGCACGGGTCGATGACGGACCCGGTGAGCCGGGTGTCCGCCTGCTTCCAGGAGGGGCCCGAGGCGCCGAAGTCGGCCGCGTGCAAGGCACTTGTGGCAGCCGGCGGGACGCAGGCCCTGTACGACTGGAACGGCGTCAACATCGCCAACGCCGCGGGCAAGTCGAAGCAGATCATCCCGGACGGGAAGCTGTGCAGCGCCGGGAACGACAAGTACAAGGGGCTCGACCTGCCGCGTGCCGACTGGCCGTCCTCCAGGCTCACCGCCGGTGACCACACCTTCAAGTACCGGGCCACCGCCCCGCACCGGGGCTCCTTCGAGCTGTACGTCACCAAGGACTCGTACAACCCGAAGAAGCCCCTGAAGTGGTCGGACCTGGAGGCGCGGCCCTTCGCGAAGGTCACCGACCCGAAGCTGGTGAACGGCAGTTACGTCTTCAAGGGGAAGGTGCCCGCCAAGTCCGGCCGCCACCTGGTCTACTCGATCTGGCAGCGCTCCGACTCCCCCGAGGCCTTCTACACCTGCTCCGACGTGGTGTTCGGCGGCAAGGGCAGCGGCGGATCGGGCGCCGGGGCCGCAGCTCCCGTCGCCTCCGCACCCTCCGAGAAGGACATAGCCGACGGCGCGGACAAGTCGTCCGTGGAGCACCGCGGCCACGGCGACAGCGACGCGAAGACCGGGCCGAAGGTCACGGAGGCGAAGCCCGCGAAGGACGCCGGGGACACCACGGACGCCGGGGACGGCGCGGCGGCCGCCCCCGGCACCGGCGGCAATCAGCCCGAGGTGAAGGGCGCCGCGGGCAAGCCCGTCGCCGCCGACGAGAACCTCGCCGAGACCGGCGGTGACGGCACCACCCCGTACATCGCGATCGGCGGCGCCGCGGTGCTCGCGGTCGGCGCGGCCGCGATGTTCGCGACGACCCGCCGCCGCGCGGCCACCGGCGGCCGTCACGGCCGCTGACCGGGCCCTCCCGGCCGTAGGGAGGTCATCCGCGGCCAGGGAGTGGTGA
>NZ_JBHXTE010000043.1:0-90388 GCF_042677545.1 Streptomyces sp. NPDC127108
GTACGTCCAGTACGAGGGCGATCCGGGCGCACGCCGAGAGCACGCACCAGACGCCGCGGGCTGTTCCGCGAAGATCCGCCGGACAGGCCCTAGTCCGACCACTCCGACTTGCGCGAGCGGCGGAACGCCGACAGCAGGCCGGTGCCCCGGGCCGCGTGGACCGCGTTGACGCCCACGATGCCGAACCAGGTGACGAACAGGCCGGGCAGGTCCGCGTTGACCACGCCGATCGCGGAGAGCGGGATGGCGAGGATCAGGGAGACCACGCCGAAGCCGAAGCGCTCGCCCCAGGAGTCGACCCCGCTGGAGGGGTTGCGCGCGCCCCGGGCCACGATCATCTGCTGCTCGGCCAGGTGCCGGCGCATCTGGCGGTCGATCGTGCTGTCGAGGCGCTTCTCGACCTTCTCGAGGAACGAGTCGACGAGCGCGGACTCGTACTCTTCGCCGAGGTCCTTGCGCGCGTGCAAGGCGGCGTCGAGTTCCTTCTTGAGTTCGGCGTCACGGGGGGCTTCCATAGCCCATACGGTACGCAGGGTCCGCCGCGTCGGCAGTGGGGGTAGCCCCCCTTTCGGCACTGGGCCAGGCCCCACGGGGTCCTGGTCAGGGCAGGACGCGCACCAGGCCGGAGTCGAGGTCGAAGCGGGCGGCGAGGACCGTGGCGGGCCGGAACGCGGTGTCCGCGCGCAGCGCGTCCCGCATGCGCCGGGCGTGCGCGGCCACGGTGTGGTCGACCCAGTCGCCGGGCTGGTCCCGGCAGGCCCACGCGGACGGGCCGATGCCCTCGACGAGCCGGGTGATGTGCCCCGGCGCCTGCTCACCGGTCCGCAGCTGCTCTATCGTCGCCGCCACCGCCCCGCACCGCTCGTGCCCGAGGACGAGCAGCAGCGGTATGTGCAGCTCGGCCACCCCGAACTGGAGGGAGCCGAGCACCGCCTCGTCGAGGACCTCGCCCGCCGTGCGGATGACCAGCAGATCGCCGAGCCCCTGGTCGAAGATCAGCTCCGGCGGCACCCGGGAGTCGACGCAGGACAGGACCGTCGCGAACGGATGCTGCTCGTGGGCGACCTCCACGCGCCGCGCCCGGTCCTCGTGCGGATGCCGGGAGCGGACCTCGGCCCAGCGCCGGTTGCCTTCGAGGAGGGCGGCGAGCGCCTCCTGGGCGGTGGTGGGGCGGGCGCGGCCCGCCGCCGGGCGGGAGGTGGCGGGCGCCGCGGAGGCCACGGCGGTGGCGGAGGTGAGCACGGTGGCGGCCGTCGCCGTCAGGAAGGCACGGCGGTTGGCCGGGAATCTGCGGGCGGTGTCGGTGGGAGGTATGGGCGGGGTGGTGGTGGGCATGACGCGTCCTTCGAGGTCCGGGGCGGAGCCGCTCGGGCGGCGGCGGGGGCGTGCGGCGGTTCAGGGTACGCAGCGCCCCCGGGCCGTCAACTCCCCTTGGTCCGGGCTTGGTTGATTCTGCGTCAGATCATGGTGTGCGCGATACCGGCTCTTGAACCGGCGCCGGAGTCCCGTACAGAGTCCGCTCCGGGACGTGGGCCGTGTTCCGGCGCGCCACGGCCCAGTACAGGAGCGCGGGGACCGCGAGCCCCACCATCCAGGAGATGTCCGCGCCGCCGAGCGGGTCCACCAGCGGGCCGGTGTAGAAGTGCGTCACCAGGAAGGGGAGTTGGGCGAGGAGGCCGATGCCGTAGACGGTGAGGGCGTCCCAGCGCCAGGCGCCGTAGCGGCCGCGGGGGTCGGACAGGGCCGGGATGTCGTAGCGCTCCTTGGAGATCAGGTAGTAGTCGACCAGGTTGATCGCCGACCACGGGGTGAAGAAGGTCAGCAGGAACAGCAGGAAGTCCTTGAAGGACGTCAGGAAGCTGTCCTTGCCGAGCAGCGCGACCGCCGTGCCCGCGACCATGATCAGCGCGATGTACGCCGAACGGCCGCGCGGGGAAAGCTCCTTCTGGCCGCGGAAGCCGCTGACGCTCGTCACCATCGACATGAACCCGCCGTAGGTGTTCAGGACGTTGATGGTCAGCTTGCCGAGCGCGATCACGAAGTACAGGAACGAGGCGACCAGACCGGTGCCGCCGAGCCCCACGACGTACTCGACCTGGTTGCCCATGAACGCCCCGCCCGCGCTCGCCGCCACCAGGACCCCGAACGTCATCGACCACTGCGCCCCGAGCGCCGAGCCCGACAGCGTCCACCAGAACGTGGCCCGCCCCGACGTCGTCCTCGGCAGATAGCGCGAGTAGTCCGCGACGTACGGGCCGAACGCCAGCTGCCAGGACGCGGACAGGGAGACCGCGAGCAGGAACATCGGCAGGTCGAAGTGGGCGTCGGAGAGGAGGGACGAGAGGTCGACGCGGTCCAGGAGGCGGATGCCCAGGTAGACGAACGCGAGGGCGCAGATCACGCTGGCCACCCGGCCGAGCGCGTGGATCACGCGGTAGCCGACCGCCGCCATCACCGCGGTGACCGCCGCGAAGAGCACGATGCCGGTGGTGTCGTTCGTGTGCGTCAGCTCCGCCGTGGCCTGCCCCGCGAGCACGCTGCCGCTCGCGAAGAAGCCCACGTACATGAGGATGACGAGCAGCAGCGGTACGACGGCGCCGCGCACCCCGAACTGCGCCCGGGACTGGATCATCTGCGGCAGCCCCAGCTTCGGGCCCTGCGCCGAGTGCAGCGCCATCACCGCGCCGCCCAGGACGTTGCCGAGCAGCAGCCCGACGACCGACCACACCACGTCCCCGCCGAACACGACCGCGAGCGCACCCGTGACCACGGCCGTGATCTGGAGGTTCGCGCCGAGCCAGAGCGTGAACTGGCTGAAGGCCGTGCCGTGCCGCTCCGCGTCGGGGACCACGTCGATGGAGCGCCGCTCCACCAGGGACTCTGCCATGGCCGTGACCTCTCAGTCCTTGTCGTTCTTGGTGATGCCGTGCTTCGACGCCCAGTCGTTCGCCACGTCCTCGGGGTCCTCGCGGTCCTTGTCGACGAGGCGGTTCAGCTCGGTGAGGTGCGCGGTCGTCAGGACGGCGCCGAGGCGGGCGAGGGCCCTGCGGACCGTCGAGTCGGCCTTGCGGTCGGCGATGAGGGGCACGACGTGCTGGCCGGGGATGAGGTTCTTGGGGTCGGTGAGGACCACCCAGTCGTGGGCGGCGATGTCGGTGTCGGTGGTGAAGAGGTTCGCCACGTCGACGTCGCCCTTCTTCAGGGCGCCCTTGACCAGCGGCCCGGAGGAGTCCAGGGACTTGAACTCCTTGAACTCCACGCCGTAGACGTCCTTCAGACCCACCGCGCCGACCGTGCGCTTCTTGACCTCGGGCGCGGCGCCGATCACCAGCTTGCCGTTGTGGCGGGCGAGGTCGGCGAGGGAGGTCAGGTCGTACTTGTCGGCGGTCTCCCGGGTCACGGCGAAGGCGTCGGAGTCCTCGGCCTCGCCGTAGGGCAGGATCTGCAGGCCGCGCGGCAGGGCGATGGCCAGGGCGTTCTGCATCTCGCCCTCCTCGGTGGCCGTGGCCTTCTTGTCGAGGTAGTGCAGGAGCGCGCCCTGGTACTCGGGCAGCAGGTCGACGTCGCCGCCGCGCAGGGCGGGGATCAGGATCTCGCGGGTGCCGAGGTTCGGGCGGACGGTCGTCTTGACGCCCGCCGCCCCCAGGGCTGCCGCGTACAGGTAGCCGAGGACCTGGTTCTCGGTGAAGTTGGCGGTGCCGATGGTGACACCGCCCTTGCTGGAGCCGCCGCCCGAGCCGCCACCGCCGTCGCCGTTCAGCGAGGTGATGCCGCCGCTGCACGCGGACAGGGCCGGGACGGAGGCGGCGGCGAACAGGCCGCCGAGGAGGGTCCTGCGGTTGATGGGGGACATCTGCCGTACTCCTAGGCGTGCTTGGCGGGGCGGTGGCGGAAGAGGGCGCGTTGCAGGCCGGAGAGGGCCAGGTCGAGGACGACGGCGACGAGGGCCACGAGGACGGCGCCGCCGAGCACCTGGACGAGGTCGCGCTGGGCCAGGCCGTCGAAGACGTAGCGGCCGAGGCCGCCGAAGGAGACGTACGCGGCGATGGTCGCCGTCGCCACCACCTGGATCAGGGCGAGCCGCAGGCCCGTCATGATCAGCGGCAGCGCGAGCGGCAACTCGACCTGGAGGAGCACCTGGTGGCCGCGCATGCCCTGGCCGCGCGCGGCGTCCCGCACCTCCGGGTCGACGGCGGACATCCCGGCGTAGGTGTTGGTGACGATGGACGGCACGGCGAGGGCGACCAGGGCCACGTACACCGGCCACATGGAGAGGCCGCTGGCCAGGAAGACGAGGACGACCAGGCCGACGGTGGGCAGGGCGCGGCCGAACGACGCCAGGTTGATGGCGACGAACGCGCCGCGTCCGGTGTGGCCGATGAGCAGGCCGATCGGCAGCGCGATCACGGCGGCCACGAGGGTGGCGAGGAGCGAGTACTGGAGGTGTTCGGCCAGACGGTGCCCGATGCCGTCGGGGCCCGCCCACTGGTCGCCGTCGACGAGCCAGGCGCCGAGGTCCTTGAGGAGTTCGTACACGGCGGATCAGGCCTCCCGCCTGCGTCGGTTCCAGGGCGTGAGGACGTACTGGACGGCGACGAGCAGCGCGTCCGCGACGAGCGCGAGCAGCAGTGTGAGGACCACGCCCGCGATCACGGGGGTCGGGAAGTCGCGCTGGAAGCCGTCCGTGAAGAGCTGGCCGAGGCCGCCGTCGCCGATGTACGTGGCCACCGACACCAGCGAGATCGACATGACGGTCGCGATCCGCACCCCCGCCATGATCACCGGCAGGGCGAGGGGGAGTTCGACGGTGAGGAGGGTGCGCAGGGGCTTGGTGCCCATGGCCTTGGCGGCCTCCTTCGTCTTCTGCGGGACGGAGTCGAGGCCTTCGACGGTGTTCCGGAGCAGCACGACAAGCGTGTAGATCGTCAGGCCGGTGACGGTGGTGGTGCGGGTCAGGCCCGAGACCGGGAGCAGGAGGACGAAGACGGCGATGGACGGGATCGTGAAGAGGATGTTGGACAGGCCGAGGAGGAGCCCGCGCAGGGGGCGGACGCGGTGCGCGAGGACCGCCAGGGGCAGGGAGATCAGCAGGCCGAAGAAGACGGCGGAGAGGGCGGCCTGGAGGTGGTTGACGGTGAGGGTGGTGAGGTCGTCGGTGTGGTCGGCTATCCACGACCAGTCGACGGTCACGCGGCGACGTCCTTGGCGGGACCGCCGTCGGTGCCGTCCGTGCCGGGGCCGGCGGGCGTGCTCGGGGTGAGCGACGCCTGGGCGTGGGCCGCGCCCGCGTGGGTGTGGATGTCGTCGCGGGAGGTGACTCCGGTGAGGACGCCGTGCGCGTCGACACGTGCCACCAGGCCGTTCGGGGAGGCTATGGACTCGTTGAGGGCGGCGAGCAGGGAGTCGCCGTCGCGCAGCGGCCGGATCGGGGTGCGGGTGTCCGTCTCGGTGTCGTGCCAGGCCAGGGGCCTTCCGGCGGAGTCGAGGGCGAGGGTCGAGCGGCCGCCGTCGGGGGCCGGGCCCTGCGGGACGTCGGCGAGCGTGGTCAGGGAGAGCAGCTTCAGGCCGCGCTCGGCGCCGAGGAAGTCGGCCACGAAGTCGTCGGCGGGCCGGGCGAGGAGCTCGGCGGGCGGCGCGCACTGCACCAGGCGGCCGCCGGTGCGGAAGACGGCGATGCGGTCGCCGAGCCGGACGGCCTCGTCGATGTCGTGCGTGACGAAGACGATCGTCTTGCCCAACTCCTCCTGGAGGCGCAGGAGTTCGTCCTGGAGCTGGGTGCGCACGACCGGGTCGACCGCGCCGAACGGCTCGTCCATGAGCAGCACCGGCGGATCGGCGGCGAGCGCCCGCGCCACGCCCACGCGCTGCTGCTGGCCGCCGGAGAGCTGGTGCGGGTAGCGCTTGCCCGCGTCGGGGGCGAGGCCCACGGTGTCGAGGAGTTCGGCGGCGCGGGCGCGGGCCTTGCGGCGGCCCCAGCCGAGCAGCAGCGGCACGGTGGCGACGTTGTCGAGGACGGTGCGGTGCGGGAACAGGCCCGACTGCTGGATGACGTAGCCGATGGAGCGGCGCAGTTCGGCGGCGTCCTGGTCGAGCACGTCGCGGCCGCCGACGCGGATGGTGCCCGACGTCGGGTCCACCATTCGGTTGATCATGCGGAGCGTCGTCGTCTTGCCGCAGCCGGAGGATCCGACCAGTACGGTGACGCCGCCTTCCGGCAGGTCGAGGGAGAGATCGTCGACTGCCGTGGTGCCGTTCGGGAAGCGTTTGTGGACCGTGTCGAACTGGATCATGAGTGAGTCCCTTGCCCGGCTGTATATCGTCATGCAGAGTTCTCGTTACCTGAATAGGTTGTCAATGCTCCGGCGTAAATCACTGGTAACGAGTGCTCGACGGGCGAGATATGCGGTCCGGTTTGAGGAGGAAATGCGCGTGATGCCGTCTCATATCGCGGACGTGGTGGCCGACGGAGGTTCGGGTTCCGGCGTGACGCCCCCGACCGCCGAGGCCGCCGAGGCCGTCGGGGCCGCCGAGGCCGCCGAGGCCCCCGTGGTCGTCCTCGACGGGCTCGGCCTGCCCGTCACCGACGTCGTCCGCCTCGCCGACTGTGCCGCGCGGCCCGTCGCGGGCACCGACGCCATGAAGCGCGTCGAGGAGTCCTGGCACGCGGCCCGCCAGATCGCCTCCTGGGGCCGCGTCTACGGCCGCTCCACCGGCGTCGGCGCCAACCGCACCGAGGACGTGCCCACCGAGGCCGCCGCCGACCACGGCCTCAGGCTCCTGCGCTCCCACGCGGGCGCCATCGGCGCCGAACTGCCCGCCCGCGAGGTCCGCGCGATGCTCGCCGTGCGCGCCAACCAACTCCTCGCGGGCGGCGCCGGACTGCGCCCGAGCGTCGTGACCGCGCTGTGCGAGGCCCTGGAGACCGGGGCGTACCCGGTGGTGAACGAGTTCGGGTCCGTCGGCACGGGCGACATCGCGGCCCTCTCCCAGATGGGCCTCGCCCTCGCCGGCGAACACCCCTGGCAGGGCGCCGCCCCCCGCCCCCAGCCCCTGGACAACAACGACGCCCTCGCCCTGATCAGCAGCAACGCCCTCACCCTCGGCCAGTCCGCGCTCGCCCTGCACGAACTGCGCGGCCTGCTCGGCGCGACCCAGGTGGTGGCCGGGCTCTCCCTGCTCGCCGTCGACGGCTCCTACGAGGCGTACGCGCTCCCCGTCCACGAGGCCCGGCGGCACCCCGGCTCCCACGCCGTCGCCGAGCGCATGCGCCGCCTGCTCGGCGCCGCCGACCGCCCGACGCCGCCGCTCGGCCGGATCCAGGACCCGTACGGATTCCGCTGCGTCCCGCAGATCCACGGCCCCGCGCACGACGCCGCCGACGCCCTCGAGAACGTCCTGACCGTGGAGATCAACGCGGCCGCCGAGAACCCCCTGATCTCGCCCGCCGACATGGCCGCCTACCACCACGGCGGCTTCTACATGGCCCAACTCGCCCTGTCACTCGACCACTTCAGGCTGGCGGTGACCCAGGCCGCCCGGCTGTCCAGCTCCCGCCTCTCCACCCTCAACGAACCGGCGTTCACCCGCCTGCGCCCCTTCCTCGCCGACGCGGAACCCGCCTCGTCCGGGGTGATGATCCTGGAGTACGCGGCGGGCGCCGCCCTCGGCGACCTGCGGGCGTTCTCGGCCCCCGCCTCGCTCGGCCACGCGGTCCTCTCCCGGGGCGTCGAGGAACAGGCGAGCTTCGCCTCCCTCGCGGCGCGCCAGACGCTGCGGGCGTGCGGCGCCTACCGCCTCGTGGTGGGATGCGAACTGGTCGCCGCCGTACGGGCGTTGCGCCAGCGCGAGCTGCGCCTCGAGCCCGGGCTTCCGGTGGCGTGGGCGTACGAACTCGCCGCCGAGGTACTGGAGCAGGACACCGCGGACCGCCCGCTGACGGATGATGTGACGGCGGCGGCCGCCCTCCTCGACCGGTTCACGGAGCTGTGGGAGCACCTGGGCCGGACGGACACCGGGGACGAGGGCGCCGACGAGGGGATCACGTGGACAGAGCGACGAGGTACGGCATGAGTGACAGTCCCGCAGCGCGGCTTCAGGTGCTCTTCGAAGGGCACCGGCTCACGCCCACCCAACGGCGCATCGCCCACTGCATGGTGCGGCGCGCCGCCGACGCGCCCTTCCTCTCCAGCGTCGAGCTCGCCGAACTCGCCGGCGTCAGCCAGCCGTCCGTGACCCGGTTCGCCGTCGCCCTCGGCTTCGACGGCTACCCCGCGCTCCGCCGCCATCTGCGGGAGGTCGCCCCCGCCGAGGCGGGCGCGGAGGCCGACCTCAACGAGTACCAGCAGGCCGTGCAGGCCGAGATCGAGAACCTGCGGCACCTCAGCGAACTCCTCGCCGACCCGGCGCCGGTGGAGCGGGCCGGACGCGTCCTCGCCGCCTCCCGGCCGCTGCCCGTCCTCGGGCTGCGCGCCGCCGCCTCCCAGGCCTACGGCTTCTCCTACTTCGCCGCGAAGGTCCACCCCGACGTGCGCCTCCTCGACGAGGGCGGCTCCATGCTGACCGACCGCGTCGACGCGGCCGTCCGCGCCGGGGCCTCCGCGCTGCTCTGCTTCGCGCTGCCCCGCCACCCCCGCGAGGTCGTCGACGCGCTGGCCTACGCCCGGTCCACCGGACTGACCGTGGTCACCGTCGCCGACTCCGCCTTCGCGCCCGTCGCCGCGCACTCCGACCTCCTGCTGCCCGCCGCCGTCGGCACCGGGCTCGCCTTCGACACGGCGTGCGCGCCGATGCTGCTCGGGCGGGTGCTCCTGGAGGCCATGTGCGACGGGCTGCCGGACGCGCAGGCGCGCCTGGAGGAGTTCGACGTGGGCGCGGCGGAGCGGGGGCTGTTCGTCGAGTAGCGGCGGTTGTCCGTCGAGCAGCCGGGGAGCAGCCGGGCGGGCGGTACCGGGAGCCCGGAGGCCGGGTCCGCCCGCCCGGGGCCGGTCAGACGTCCAGGCTCGACTCGATGCGCTTGAGCTGGTGCCGGGCCATGGCCAAGTTGGCCCTGCCCTTGTCGAGCGCCAGATAGAGGAACAGGCCGTTGTTGTTGCGCCCCTTGATGAGGCGGATGAGGTGGTACTGGGAGCCGAGCGAGATCAGGATGTCCTCGATCTCGTCCTTGAGTCCCAGCATCTCCATCGTGCGCAGCTTGGCGCGGACGACGTCCGTGTTGCCGGCCGCGGCCACGGACAGGTCCAGGTCCTTGCCGCCGCCGAGCGTGCCGAGCGCCATGCCGCTCGTGTAGTCGACCAGGGCGGCGCCGATGACGCCTTCGATCGACGCGCTCGCTTCTTTGAGTGCCGTCTCCGTGTTGGCCATGGGTGCTGCACTTCCTTTCCGTCTGGTGGATGCCCGTGACGAGGGCGATGAGGGTGTGGTGGGGGTCATGGCTCGGCGTCCTCCGTTCGTCCGGTGCCGACGCCCCTCGCGGTGGCGGCGTCGACCAGCTCACCGATGAGCACGCTGGAACGGCGGCCTTCCAGATGCAGCCGGCCCACGTTGACGCGGGGCTCGGCCAGCAGGGTGAGCACCGCCGTCGAACCCGCCGTGTACGTGGCCAGATAGCCCTGTTCACCGCGGATAAGGAGTTCCCGGAAGTCGCCCTGACGCGTGGCCTCGGACAGCCGCAGGGCCACCCCGAGCGCCGCCGCGGTCAGCGCGCAGACGCCCTCCGCCTCGATGTCGGTGGTGTCCTGGGCCAGCACGAGCCCGTCGACGCTGGCGGTCAGCGCACCCCTGAGCTGAGGGATCCGGGTCCGCAGGCGTCTCAGTTCGCCGAGTACATCGGCTTCGGCAGCCATCAGCTGTCTCCTCCCGGCGCGCTTCCAGGGCACGGTGAACTTCATGGGACCGAGGGCTCCATCCGGCGGGCGGTGCGGAGCGTCACAGGTTTGCCTCCAGCGCGTCGCGGAGCCGGCGCAGCAGGGCGATGTCCGGGTCGGCGCAGTCGAGCGAGGCGGGCCCGGGGAAGGCCGTGACCGGGTCCGGGGCCCGGGTCCGCGGGGCCTCCACGAGACCGGCCGCGGCCATGCGTCTGATCTCGACCAGGGTGTGGAACGTGGGCCGGCCGAGCGCCCAGGCGATGGCCGTCGGCGTGCGCACCCCGTCGGCGAGGCGCAGCAGGGCGCGCTGGCGTCCCGTGACCGTCTGGCCCGGCGCCGGCGGACGGGGCACGACCGGGGCGGTGTCCACGTCGGGGCAGGGCCAGACGCTGTCCAGGAGTGCCCGGCGCCGCCGCGCCTCCCGCTCCACGGCGTCGGCCGGCACCGGGCGCACCTGACCGAACCAGTGCGTGACGCCGTACCGGAAGTGGGTGGGCCCGCTCGCCGGGCCGAGGACGAAGAACGCGGCGTCGAACAGCGCGCCGAGGTGGCACAGCTCCAGCTCGCCCGCGGTCACCCGGCCGCTGCCGACCAGGTCCCGGCCCACCTCGTGCCGGGCACCGGCCCGGGTGAGGGCGTCCTGCCAGCCCTGCGCGGGCAGCGCGCCGCCGACCGTGAGCAGGACGTCGAGGCTGGGCGCCGACGGACTCTCGGCGTGCACGACGCGCCCCTCCGCGAGGTAGAGGATGCCCTGGTCGCGCAGGAACGCCCCGGTGGCCCGCTCGGCGGCCAGGCGCATCAGCATCGGGAAGGCGGCGGGCGCGGCCGCCGCTGGCTGCGCCGGGGCGCTCGCCCACGCGGCCCTCACATCAGCACCAGCCGCTCGGACAGGTCCCGCAGCCGGATGCGGGCGAGAGCGAGGTTGCCGGTGTCACGGTCGAGCCAGAGGTACAGGAAGACGCTGCTGTCGAAGGTCGTCTCCACGAAGCGGATCACGTGGAAGCCGTTCCTCGTGCTGAGCATGAGGTCCTCGACCGGGAGCCGCTTGTCGGGCAGGTCCTCGCCCGGGAAGCCGTCGTTCCGGTCGACGAAGGCCCGGTACTCGGCCGCCGAGCGCGCCACTTCGGCGGTTTCCGCCGCGGTGGCCTCGTGGTCCTTGTTGGGCGAATCGCCGACCGAACCAAGGGCGAGCCCGCTGGTCCAGTCGACGATCGCTGCTCCGCGCGCGCCGGGCAGTGTCATCGCCTCGAGCAGACACTCGTCGATACCGGGCACGCGGCTTCCCCTTCCCCAGGGTGGAACAGGGGTGGCCCCCACCACCCCACCGGGAGGCCCCAGCCGCCCGGTGGGAGGAAAGTACGCAGAGAAGCCGAAGTCCTGTGAGGAATGGGCATTTCCCTGGGGAACATGGCCGAGCTCGACGAGATCGGTTCGGCGGATGTTTCGGGAACGGATTGTCGCTGATCGGATGTATCGGGCAAGTGATCGAGCCGTCCCCCGGGGTGGGTCAGCCCTCCGCGCGCACCCGCAGTACCACCTTGTTCACCACCCACAGGCCGATGCCGATCGCGACCAGCACCCCGGCGCGGATGTAGACGTCCGCCGGGCGGTCCGCCAGCGGGCTCGCCAGGATCAAGGCGGTGATCGCGCCGAGGACCGGGAGCGCGGTGGGGGTGCGGAAGTGCGGGTGGTCCACCGGGTCGCGGCGCAGCACGAGGACGGCGATGTTGACGACGGCGAACACGCACAGGAGCAGGAACGCGGTCGTGTCGCCGAGCCCCTCGATCTCGCCCGTCGTCACCAGGCCGACGGCCAGGAGCGAGACGAAGACGATGCCCACGATCGGGGTGCGCCGCCGGGGCAGGACGCGGCTCATGGCGCGGGGCAGGATGCGTTCGTTGGCCATGCCGTAGCAGAGCCGGGAGGCCATCATGATGTTGATGAGGGCCGAGTTGGTGACCGCGAACAGGGCGATCAGGGCGAAGAGTTTGTGCGGGAAGTCGACGCCCCCGGCCTTCACCACTTCGAGCAGCGGCCCGCTGGAGCCGGACAGCGTCTCGTAGTCGACGAGGAGCGACGAGACGAGCGCGACCAGGACGTAGATCGTGCCGGTGACGGCGACACCGATGAAGATCGCCTTGGGGAACGTGCGCGTCGGGTCCTTCGTCTCCTCGGCCATGTTCACCGAGTCCTCGAAGCCCACGAAGGCGAAGAAGCCGAGCGCGGTCGCTCCCAGTACGCCGGCCAGCAGGGCGTACCCGGTGCCGTCCGCCTCGAACTCGGTGAGCCTCGCGGGCTCGCCGTCCCCGCTGAGCACCGCCCACGCGCCGATCGAGAGGATGATCAGCAGGCCGGTCAGCTCGACCACCGTCAGCACGACGTTGGTCTTCACGGACTCCGAGACGCCGCGCAGGTTCAGCGCCGCGAGGACCAGGATGAACGTGATCGCCACGAGCGTCGGCGGCAGCGCGTCCCCGGTCAGCTCGCTCAGGTAGTCGCCGCTGAAGGCCCGGGCCGCCGCGCTCGCCGACGCGAGGCCCGAGGCCATCACCATGAACGCGATGATGAAGGTGAGGAAGGGGACCTTGAACGCCTTCTGGGTGTACAGCGCGGCCCCGGCCGCCTTCGGGTACTTGCCCACCAGCTCCACGTACGAGGCGGCCGTCAGGATCGCCACGACGAACCCGATCGCGAACGGCAGCCACAGGGCGCCGCCGACCTTTCCCGCGACCTTGCCGGTGGTGGCGTAGATGCCGGTGCCGAGGATGTCGCCGATCACGAAGAGGATGAGCAGCTTGGGGCCGAGGACCCGTTTCAGGCCCGGGTCCTCGGGCTCCGCCGGTCTTGTGGTGCCGCTGGTTCCTGACGTCGTCACAGGAGCCTCCCCCGAGTGTGACGGGTGTGCCGTTTCCGGCTGGGAAGGATCTTCTTCCCGGTGGCGGGGCCGATGAAGCGGGAGTTCGGGAACAACCCGGCATCGGCCCCGCTCGGCGGCCCCGCCCGGATCAGCTCGCGTCGGGAGCGGCCGCCCACTCGACGAGCTGGACGACGACGCCGTTGGGGTCGGTCAGCTGGAACAGCCGCTCGCCCCACGGCTCTTCGCGCAGCGGCATGGTGATGGGGGCGCCCGCGGCGCGCAGCCGGGCCTCCTCGGCCGCGAGGTCGGTGACGGTGAGCGCCAGGATCAGACCGGCCGCCCGCTGGTCGCGCTGCTCGGGCGGGAGGACCTCCGTGCCCCGGCGGAGCAGCACGACGTCGACGGCGGCGTCCCCGCGCGTCAGGGAGGCGAAGCCGTCGTCGGCCATGGCCACCTGGTAGCCGAGGTGGGCGCACAGGAAGTCGCGGGAGGCGTCCACGTCGTCGACGGTCAGGGAGAGGGTGGATGCGGACACGTTCATGAGAGCTCCTTGAGGATGTAGAGGAGGACGAGGAATACGAAGATCACTGGGATCACGGGGAACACGAGGATGACGAGGTTCACGGGGACGGCCGGTGCCGGGGTCAGGCCGTGGGCACGTCGAGCTGGAACTCGCGCGTGCGCCGGTAGGTGCGGAACCCCAGGGCGTGGTTGACCGCCAGCATGTGGACGTTGTCGTCGGCGTTGTCCGTCTCGATCTCGACGACGCCGGGGTGCTCGGCGCGCAGTCGGCGCACCATGGCGGCCTTGACCCACAACCCGAGCCCGTGGCCGCGGTGTTCGGGCACGACCGCCGTGTCGTACTGCTGGCCCCGCGGCGGCGCACCCTGGGGGAGCACGATCTCGGTGTAGCCCGCGAGGGTGCCGTCGTCGTGGACGGCGGCGAGCGTGAGCAGCGTGTCCCCGCGGTCGGCCACCACCTGCGCCATGGCGCGGACGCGGTCGACGTCCCACGCCACGCTGCCGAAGTCCAGGTCGCCGACGGGCATGTCGTTCATCGCGTTCTTGGCCGTGGCGAAGGCGTCGGCGAGGTCGTCGGGCACGGCGCCGGTCCAGCCGGTGAGGCGGTAGCCGGGGTGCTCGGCGTCGGCGAGCTTCAGGAGGTCGGCCTCGGCCACCTCGTCGAGGCGCAGCAGCAGGTGGTCCAGGGTCAACGCCCGGCGAAAGCCCCGCCGTTCGCTGAAGGCCTCGCCAGGACCGTCGGCCGCGGCCTCGACGATCAGGCTGCGTCGCCCCTCGGCGCGGCAGGCCGCCACGACCGCCGCGAGGAGGCGGGAGCCGGTGCCGAGGCGCCGGTGCGCGGGGTCCACGTGGAGTTCGAGCTCGGCCAGATGGCTCCGCCCCGGCGAGGCGAAGAGCCGCAGGCCCGCGACGCCGACGGGCCCGCCGTCCGCCCCGACGGCCAGCCACGTCAGCCGGTGGCTGTCCAGGGCGGGCTTGGTGAGCCGGGCGTGGGTCTGTTCTGGGCCCGGTGGTGGTACGCCCGGTAGGTCATGGGCCATGGAGGCGGCGACGACGCGGTGCCAGCCGGCGGCGTCGGCGTCCGTGACGTGCGGGAGCGGGCGGAGGAGGGCGTGCTCGGACAAGGTGGTGACTCCCGTGGTCGGGGTGTCGGGGTGGTGGAGGCGTTCTGCGTGGTCGAGGCGGCCGAGGCGTCAGGGGTGGCCGAGGCGGTCGGGGTGATCAGGCCGCGGTGCCCGCGCTCCAGCGGTCCAGGAGGGCGTACGCGGGGGCCCACCGGGCGACGTACGCCGCGTATGTGGACGCGGGCAGCGGAGCGAGCAGCTTGGCCGCCGTCAGCTCGTCGGCGCCGTCGAGCAGCCACGGCAGCAGTAAGGGCGCGTCCCGGCCGATCCGCCGGGCCTGGACCCGGCCGAAGTGATCCCACTGCTCGGCCCCTAACACCCGCCGGACCAGCGGCAGGGCCGCGTCCTCCTCGTGTGCGAGGTGCCCGGTGAGGCCGCTGGTCAGCGCGTCGGTCAGCTGGCCGAGGCGCAGCGCGTCGGCCCCCGGGTCGGCCAGCGTCGCGTCGATGGCCTCGACCACCGGGGCGATGGCGGCGTGTTCGGCCTCCATCACGGCCAGGACCACCAGGTCCTCGGGGCGTCCGGCCAGCCGGTGGCGCAGCGGCGGCCACAGCGCGTCGTCCTCCGCCGACTGGTGGGCGTGCAGCGCCTTCTTCAGGAGCTGCCATCCGGCCGCGGTGGCCAGGACGTGCCGGGGGTCGCGGTCCGCGGTGGTGGTGACCCGGTCCAGGTGGGCCAGTTCCCGCCGCAGGGCGTCATGCATCGCGTACATCGCGGTCAGATCGATGGCATCGCTCATGGGCGGTATACAGGGCTTTGTACGCGTACTCGCATGCCCTCAACCCTCTTGCGGCCCGCACATATGATCAATGCGAAATTTCGCGACGTCCGATAACCGCTGGGTTATCGCCGGACGGCTGGGGGGCCGGTGGAACTGCGGGACATCGAGATCTTCCTGGTACTCGCCGAGGAGCTGCACTTCGGCCGGACCGCGCAGCGGCTGCACGTGTCCCAGGCGCGCGTCAGCCAGGCCATCAAGAAGCAGGAGCGGCGCGTCGGCGCCGAGCTGTTCACCCGCACCAGCCGCACGGTGTGCCTGACGGAGGTCGGCCGGCAGTTCCGCGACGACCTGCAGCCGGTCTACGCGGGCCTGCACCAGTCCCTGGAGCGCGCCCGGCTGGCCGCCCGCGGCGTCACCGCGCAGCTCCGCGTCAGCATGCTGCCCTTCAACCTCGTCGATCTGCACCCCTACTGGAAGGAGTTCCGCGCGCGGCACCCGCAGTGGGGGCTGCAGATCCGCCAGACCACCTTCACCGACGTGTTCGGCCAGCTCCGCAGCGGTGCCATGGACGTCATGGTGGCCTGGCTGCCGGTGGAGGAACCGGACTTCACCGTCGGCCCGACCCTGTGCACCGACTCCCGGATCCTCGCCGTGGCCGCCGACCACCCGCTCGCGGTACGGGACTCCGTGCCCCTGGAGCTGTTCGCCGACTTCCCGCACGGCACCGCCCTCGCCCTGCCGGACTACTGGGAGGAGAGCTATCTGCCCTTCCAGACCCCGCGGGGCCGGACGATCGAGCGCGTCGCGCCCGCGGACAACGCCGACGAGCTGATCGGCATGGTCGGCATGGGCGAGATCGTCCAGAGCTTCCCCGGCCACGTCTCCCGGTACTGGGGCCTGTCGCACATCCGCTATCTGCCCGTCCCCGACCTGTCGGCCATGACCTACGCCCTGGTCTGGCGGACCGAGGCCGAGAACGACCTCGTCCGCGCGCTGGCCGCCACGGTGCGCGATCTCGGCGTGTTCCGCTTCTGAGCGCGCTCTGCCGCACCCGCGTTCTCAGAGCTCGCGCAGCGCGTCCCGCGCCCCGCCGCCCGCCTCGGCGACGATCTCCTCGACGCGCTGCTGCTCGCGCACCACGGAGAATCGCACGCCGTCGCCCGCCCGCGCCGCGAAGCCGTGGATCGCGGGCCTGGCGAGGCTGTTGTACGAGTAGTGGTGGGCGAAGTAGTACGCGCCGGTGTCGAGCACCGCCACGTAATCGCCCTGTTCGAGGGGCGGCAGCTCCCGGTCCCGGGCGAGCAGGTCGCCCGCGAAGCAGGCCGGGCCCGCGACGTCCTGGCCGGTGGCGGGGCCCGACTTGGGGCGCCCCTTCGCGTCGTACGCGGCGATCCGCAGCGGCCAGGACTCGGGCGCGTACACCGTGCGCGTCGCCACCTGCACGCCCGCGTGCGTCAGCGCGATGCCGCGCCCGCCCGCCGACTTCACGTACTCCACCCGCGCGAGCAGCGTCCCGTGCTTGGCGAGCAGCGAGCGGCCGAACTCGGTGACCAGGCCGTAGCGCCCGTCGAACAGCCCGGGGACCTCGCGGGCGAGGAGGCGGGCGTACTGGGCGAACGTCGGCGTCTGCTCGTCCGATGCGAAGTTGACGGGCAGGCCGCCGCCGATGTCGAGGGTGTCGATCCGGCGGTGGCCCGCGCGCGCGTTGATCTCCTCGGCGAGTTCGTACGTGGCCGCGACACCGCCGACCATCAGGTCGAGGGGCATGCCCTGCGACCCGGAGTGCGCGTGCAGGCGGGTCAGCCAGGGCCGGTCCAGATACGCGCGGACGACCCACTCGCGGGCGCCGTCGTCCCGCAGCGGCACCCCGAACTTGGAGGTGGCGGTCGCGGTGGAGAGCGCCTCGATCGAGCCGCCCCCGACCTGCGGGTTCACCCGGATCCCCAGGGGCGAGCGCGTGGGCGCGGACTGGACGAGCGCGTCGAGGCGGGCCAGTTCCTGCGGGTTGTCGGCGTTGACGGCGATGCCGAGGGCGAGGGCCTCGCGCAGCTCCGCCGGGGTCTTGGCAGGGGAGTCGAGGACGGTGTGCGCGGGCGGTATCCCGGCGGCGCGGGCCAGGGCCAGCTCACCGGGGCTCGCCACCTCCGCGCCGATCCCGGCGTCGTGCAGCAGCCGCAGGACCGGGACGAGCGGGGTCGCCTTGACGGCGAAGGCGTGCAGGATCCGGGTGCCGTCCGCGCCGACCTCGGCGAACGCGGCGCGCAGGGCGGCGGCGCCCGCGCGGATCCCGTCGACGTCGAGGAGCCCGGCGAGGGGGGTGGCGGGGCCGACGACGCCTTGCTCCACGGCGGCGCGGATCGCCTGGTCGCGACGGTCACCGGCGGGGGCGTCCCGGGGGGCGGGCGCGCCTTGGGGCGGGGCCTGCCCGAGGACACGCGTGAACTGATCGGTTTCGTCTGCGTCCGACCGCCGGTCGGCCTTGTCGTCGAGGCCCATGTGATCCAGACAATCACCCGTGCGCCGCCCCCGCTGCCCCGCTGCGCTATTGACTAGGTCTATTCACGACCCCAGGATGTGAATATCAACGTCACAGCAGCGAACCGTCACAGCACCGAGGAGGCACTGCCATGTCAGTCCCGCCCGTCTCCCGCCGCCACCCTCAGTCGAGGCCCTCCGGGCCGCCCTCCTCGTCTCGCCCCGTACGGGCCCCGCGCGGTACGGAACTGAGCGCCCTGGGATGGCAGCAGGAGGCCGCCCTCCGGATGCTCCAGAACAACCTCGACCCCGAGGTCGCCGAGCACCCCGACAAGCTCGTCGTCTACGGCGGCACCGGCAAGGCGGCCCGCGACTGGCGCTCCTTCGACGCCATGGTGCGCACCCTGAAGACCCTCAAGCAGGACGAGACGATGCTCGTCCAGTCCGGGCGTCCCGTCGGCGTCATGCAGACCCACGAGTGGGCGCCCCGCGTGCTCATCGCCAACTCCAACCTGGTCGGCGACTGGGCGAACTGGGAGGAGTTCCGCCGCCTGGAGGCGCTCGGCCTCACCATGTACGGCCAGATGACGGCCGGTTCCTGGATCTACATCGGCACCCAGGGCATCCTCCAGGGCACGTACGAGACCTTCGCCGCCGTCGCCGCCAAGAAGTTCAACGGCACGCTCGCCGGGACGATCACCCTCACCGCCGGACTCGGCGGAATGGGCGGCGCCCAGCCGCTCGCCGTGACGATGAACGACGGTGTCGCGATCTGTATCGACGTCGACCCGCGTGCCATCGAGCGCCGCATCGAGCACCGCTACCTGGACGTGCGGGCCGACTCCCTGGAGCACGCCCTCCAGCTCGCCGTCGAGGCCCGCGACGCCCGCCGCCCGCTCTCCATCGGCCTCCTCGGCAACGCCGCCGACCTGCTCCCGCGGATGCTCGCCGAGGGCGCCCCCGTCGACATCGTGACGGACCAGACCTCCGCCCACGACCCGCTTGCGTACCTGCCCTCGGGCGTCGACTTCGACGACATGGCGACGGCGGCCGAGAAGGACCCGGCGGGCTTCACCCAGCGCGCCCGCGAGTCCATGGCCAAGCACGTCGAGGCCATGGTCGGCTTCATGGACGCGGGCGCCGAGGTCTTCGACTACGGCAACTCCATCCGCGGCGAGGCGCAACTCGCGGGCTACGACCGGGCGTTCGCGTTCCCCGGCTTCGTACCCGCCTACATCCGCCCGCTCTTCTGCGAGGGCAAGGGCCCGTTCCGCTGGGCGGCCCTCTCCGGCGAGGCGAGCGACATCCACAAGACGGACAAGGCGATCCTCGACCTCTTCCCCGAGAACGAGTCCCTGCACCGCTGGATCAAGATGGCCGGCGAGCGCGTCCACTTCCAGGGCCTGCCCGCCCGCATCTGCTGGCTCGGCTACGGCGAGCGCGACAAGGCCGGCGAGCGCTTCAACGACATGGTGGCCTCCGGTGAGCTCCAGGCTCCCCTCGCCATCGGCCGCGACCACCTCGACTGCGGCTCCGTCGCCTCCCCCTACCGCGAGACCGAGGCCATGCTCGACGGCTCCGACGCCATCGCCGACTGGCCCCTCCTCAACGCCATGGTGAACGTCGCCTCCGGCGCCTCCTGGGTCTCCCTCCACCACGGCGGCGGCGTCGGCATGGGCCGCTCCATCCACGCGGGCCAGGTGAGCGTGGCCGACGGCACGAAGCTCGCCGGCGAGAAGGTGCGGCGCGTCCTCACCAACGACCCCGGGATGGGGGTCATCCGGCACGTCGACGCGGGGTACGACATCGCGGACTCGGTGGCGGACGAGCGGGGCGTGCGGGTTCCCATGCGGGAGGGCGAGTGACCGCCGATCGGCCTTCGGCCTCGTCCTCAAACGCCGGACGGGCTGAAATCACCGGCACGTATCAAGCCCGTCCGGCGATTGAGGACGAGCCGCGGAGCGGCGATGGCGGGGGTCCAGGGGGCGGCAGCCCCCTGGTTACGGGAAGGGGCGGGGTTGGGGAGCCCCCGGCAGGGCCCACCTTCCACCAGATGTGGGCCGACCTCAGCCCCATCGGCCGCAACCCCGAAACCGGCGGCTACCGCAGGCACGCCTGGACCGGCGCAGACGCGGACTGCCGCACCTGGTTCCAGGAGCAGGCGGAGACCCGCGGCCTGACCTACGAGACGGACCGCAACGGCAACCAGTGGGCCTGGCTCGGCGACCCGGCCCAGGGCGACGCCGTCGTCACCGGCTCCCACCTGGACTCGGTCCCCGACGGCGGCGCCTTCGACGGCCCCCTCGGCGTCGTGTCGTCCTTCGCCGCCCTGGACGAACTCCGCGCCAGGGGAGCGAAGTTCACCAAGCCGCTCGCCATCACCAACTTCGGCGACGAGGAGGGCGCCCGCTTCGGCCTGGCCTGCGTCGGCTCCCGCCTCACCGCGGGCAAGCTGACCCGCGAGGCGGCGTACGAGCTGCGCGACGCGGACGGCGTCAGCCTCCCGGAGGCGATGGAGGCGGCGGGCTACGACCCGTCGACGATCGGCGCGGACCCCGAACGCCTCGCCCGCGTCGGCTCGTTCGTGGAACTGCACGTGGAACAGGGCCGCGCCCTGGCTCTGTCCAATAGCGGCTCCGCCGCGGGCTCCGGCGACGCTGTCGGCATCGCCAGCGCCATCTGGCCCCACGGCCGCTGGCGCTTCGACTTCCGGGGCGAGGCCAACCACGCGGGCACCACCCGCCTGGTGGACCGCCGCGACCCGATGCTGAGCTACGCGGAGACGGTCCTCGCCGCCCGCCGCGAGGCCGAGCTCGCGGGCGCGGTCGCCACCTTCGGCAAGATCGCGGTCGAGCCGAACGGCGTGAACGCCATCCCGTCCCTGGTCCGCGGCTGGCTGGACTCGCGCGCCGCCGACCAGTCCACCCTGGACACCGTCGTCACGGCGATCGAGAAGGCGGCCCGCGAGTACGCGGACCGGCACGGCATCGACCTGGACGTCGTACGGGAGTCCTTCACGCCGGTCGTGGAGTTCCAGCACGCCCTGCGCGACGAGCTGGGCGCGGTCCTGCGGGAGCGCACCGGCCGGGAGATCCCCGTCCTCGGCACCGGCGCCGGGCACGACGCGGGCATCCTGTCCGAGTCGATCCCGACCGCCATGCTGTTCGTGCGCAACCCCACGGGTGTCTCGCACTCGCCCGCCGAGTACGCGGCCGAGGACGACTGCCTGGCCGGGGTGCGCGCGCTCGCGGACGTACTGGAGGGCCTCGCGTGCCGCTGACACACACCTACTGGGCGGAACACGCCTGGCTCGACCCGAACGTCGAGCCCGGCGTCGCCCTCGACGTCGACGCGGACGGCCGGATCGCCGCCGTCCGCCGGGGCGTCGACGCCCCGCCGCCCGGCGCGACCGTCCTGCGCGGACTGACCCTGCCGGGCCTCGCCAACGCCCACTCGCACGCCTTCCACCGCGCGCTGCGCTCCACCGTCCAGGTGGGCAGCGGCACGTTCTGGACGTGGCGGGAGGTCATGTACTCCGTGGCCGACCGGCTCACCCCGGAGACGTACCACGCCCTCGCGCGAGCCGTGTACGCGGAGATGGCGCTCGCCGGGGTCACGGCCGTCGGCGAGTTCCACTACCTGCACCACGCGCCCGGCGGCACCCGCTACGCCGACCCGAACGCCATGGGCGAGGCCCTGATCGCCGCCGCGGCCGACGCGGGCATCCGCATCACGCTCCTCGACACCGCGTACGTCGCCGCGGGCCTGCGCAGCGCCGCGGAGGGCGAGCCTCCCAACCACCACCAGCTGCGCTTCTCCGACGGTACGGCCGAGGCCTGGGCCGAGCGGGTGTCCCTCCTGAAGGAGGGCGACCGGGAGCACGTGCGCGTCGGCGCCGCCATCCACTCCGTACGGGCCGTGCCCGCGCGGCAGTTGGGGACCGTCGCCGAGTGGGCCGCCTCGCGCGGGGCGCCGCTGCACGTCCACCTCTCCGAGCAGACCGCCGAGAACGACGCCTGCCTCGCCGTCCACGGCTGTACGCCGACCCGGCTCCTCGCCGACCACGGCGTCCTCGGCGCGCGCACCACCGGCGTCCACAACACCCACCTCACCGACGCCGACATCGCCCTCATCGGCGGCTCCGGCACCGGCACCTGCATGTGCCCGACCACCGAGCGTGACCTCGCCGACGGCATCGGCCCCGCGCCCGCCCTCCAGCGCGCGGGCAGCCCCCTCTCCCTGGGCAGCGACAGCCACGCCGTCATCGACCTCTTCGAGGAGGCGCGGGCCATGGAGCTCGACGAACGCCTCCGCTCGCGCACCCGTGGGCACTGGACCGCCGCCGCCCTCCTGCGCGCCGCCTCCGCCGACGGGCACGCCGCCCTCGGCTGGGCCGACGCCGGCGTCCTCGAAGCCGGTGCCCTCGCCGACTTCACCACCGTCGCCCTCGACTCCGTCCGCACGGCCGGCGCGGTGCCGCGGCTCGCGGCGGAGGTGGCCGTGTTCGCCGCCTCCGCGGTGGACGTGCGGCACACCGTCGTCGGCGGCCGCCACGTCGTCCGCGACGGCACGCACACGTTGATTCCCGACGCGGCATCGGCACTGGCAGAGGCGGTGGCAGCGCTGCACTGACCTGCGCGGGGCGCCCCAGTCCCACCCCTTCCCGAACCCGGGGGCTGCCGCCCCCTGGACCCCCGCTGATCGGCGCTCCGCGCCTCGTCCTCAAACGCCGGACGGGCTGAAATTCACCGGCACATTCCCAGCCCGCCCCGGCAACGTCTCAGCCCGTCCGGCGATTGAGGACGAGCCGCGGAGCGGCGATTCGGCGGGGGTCTGTCCCACCCGCCCGGGACCCCCACCCCCGGGGTCCAGGGGCGCAGCCCCGGTTTCGGGAAGGGGCGGGATTGGGGAGCTCCCAGCAAGGCCCCCCACCCCGCACTCACCCCCCCGGACAGGACCATGACCACCACCCTCCTCACCAACATCGCCAGCCTCGTCACCAACGACCCCGCCCTCGGCGAAGGGCCCCTCGGCCTCGTGGAGGACGCCGCCGTCGTCCTGGACGGCGAGACCGTCGCCTGGGTGGGCCCGTCCGCCAAGGCCCCGTCGGCGGACGAGACGTACGACGCGCGGGGCCGCGCGGCCATCCCCGGCTTCGTGGACTCCCACTCCCACCTCCTCTTCGCAGGCGACCGCACCAAGGAGTTCAACGCCCGCATGGAGGGCCGCCCGTACGAGGCGGGCGGCATCCGCACGACGGTCGCGGCGACGCGCGCGGCCACGGACGCGGAGCTGGAGGCGAACGTCACGCACTACCTCCGCGAGGCCCTGCTCCAGGGCACGACGACGTTCGAGACGAAGTCGGGGTACGGCCTGACGACCGAGGACGAGGCCCGCGCCCTGCGCATCGCGGCCCGGCACACGGACGAGGTGACGTTCCTGGGCGCGCACATCGTGTCCCCGGACCTCGCGGACGACCCGGCGGCGTACGTGGCGCTCGTGACGGGCGAGATGCTGGAGGCGTGCGCGCCGCACGCCCGTTGGGTGGACGTGTTCTGCGAGAAGGGCGCGTTCGACGGGGACCAGGCGCGGGCGATCCTGACGGCGGGCAAGGCGAAGGGCCTGCACCCCCGCGTGCACGCGAACCAGCTGAGCTACGGCCCTGGCGTCCAGCTCGCCGTGGAGCTGGACGCGGCGAGCGCCGACCACTGCACGCACCTGACGGACGCGGACGTCGACGCCCTGGCCCAGGGCGACACGGTCGCCACGCTCCTCCCCGGCGCCGAGTTCTCCACCCGCGCCGAGTGGCCCGACGCCCGCCGTCTCCTCGACGCGGGCGCCACGGTGGCCCTGTCCACGGACTGCAACCCGGGCTCGTCCTTCACGTCCTCGGTCCCCTTCTGCATCGCCCTCGCCGTACGGGACATGGGGATGACCCCGGACGAGGCCCTGTGGGCGGCCACGGCGGGCGGCGCCGCGGCCCTGCGCCGCACGGACGTGGGCCGCCTCGCCCCGGGCGCCCGCGCCGACCTGGCCCTCCTGGACGCGCCGAGCCACGTCCACCTGGCGTACCGGCCGGGCGTACCGCTGGTGTCGGGCGTGTGGCAGCGCGGCACGAGGGTGCGCTGACGCCGGGGCCGCAGACGCAGGAACGGCCTGGGGGCCGCCCGACTTTCAGGGCGGCCCCCAGGCCGTTCGCGTATCCGCTGCTCCGCTACTCCTCCAGCGTCAGCCCCTTGCGGAGCTTCACGAGCGTGCGGGAGAGGAGTCGTGACACGTGCATCTGCGAGATGCCCAGTTCCTCGCCGATCTCCGACTGCGTCATGTTGGCGACGAAGCGCAGGGAGAGGATCTTCCGGTCCCGGGGCGGGAGTTCGGC
Source organism: Streptomyces sp. NPDC127108 (assembly GCF_042677545.1). Lineage (NCBI taxonomy): Bacteria > Bacillati > Actinomycetota > Actinomycetes > Kitasatosporales > Streptomycetaceae > Streptomyces > Streptomyces sp. NPDC127108. The sequence goes on from NZ_JBHXTE010000043.1 coordinate 23,942, forward strand.
GATCAGCGGCTTCAGGGACTCGACGTACTCGATGCCTTCGAGGCCGTGGTCCTCGTAGCCGATGCGGTCGGCGAGGGCGCCCTCGGAGTCGTCCTCCTCCGGCTGGGCGTCCAGGGAGCTGGCGGTGTAGGCGTTGGACGCCGCCATGCCCTCGACGACCTCTTCGTTCGAGATGCCGAGGCGCTCGGCGAGTTCGGCCACTGTCGGCGCGCGGTCGAACTTCTGGGCGAGTTCGTCGCCCGCCTTGGCGAGGTCGAGGCGGAGCTCCTGGAGTCGGCGCGGGACGCGCACCGACCACGACGTGTCGCGGAAGAAACGCTTGATCTCGCCGACGATCGTCGGCATCGCGAACGTGGGGAACTCGACGCCGCGGCTGAGCTCGAAGCGGTCGATCGCCTTGATCAGGCCGATGGTGCCGACCTGGATGATGTCCTCCATCGGTTCGCTGCGGGAGCGGAACCGGGAGGCGGCGAACTTCACCAGGGCGAGGTTCAGTTCGACGAGGGTGTTGCGCACGTACGCGTACTCGTGCGTGCCTTCCTCGAGGGTTTCGAGCCGCTCGAAGAGGGTCTTGGACAGCGCACGGGCGTCCAGGGGCGCCACTTCGTCGTACGGAGGGATCTCGGGGAGCCCGGACAGGCTCTCGCCGATGCTCTCGGGCCGCTCGGCGGTGTCGGACGCGTCAGGGGCGACAGCGGTGTCGGCGAGCGGGGGCTCGGCCGTCGCGGCCCGTGCGTCCTCGTGGGCGGGACCCAAAATCCCCTGGGCCCGGGTCTCGGTGCGGTTCGGCGGGGGTGTCGACGTCGCCTGGTCAGTGCGCGATTCGTCGAGCCGGGGTGACATGGTCTCCTCCATCGTTCTCGGCATATGGCTGCCGATGCCACTACGTGCACTGCGGTGTGCGGCGCCTCCATGGCCGTCCGTGTCGATTGATGTCCCTTCTACCCCTACCCGCTTCCGCGCCGGAGTCGCAAGTGCGTTCTGAGGCGAAATGTCCGAATCCGGGGGGTTGTTCGGCTACCCGGGACCGTAGGGAAGGCGTAATGTTCAAGGGCGTCATCGCGCGTCCTTACGCGCGGGAAACAGCCCACGACGGTCGGGAAGAGAGTGACGGCATGGACCGCGGGACGGTCGGCAGTGCACACAGGGGCCGGCTTCTGGTCGAAGTCCGGAAAGAGGGCCGCAGCGCCGTCGTGACCCCGGCGGGTGAGTTGGATCACCACACCGCCGATTTGTTGCGCGAGCCGCTTGAGGCCTGTGTCGACGACGGCTTCAAACGCCTCGTGGTCGACTGCTCGCGACTCGAATTCTGCGACTCGACGGGGCTGAACGTGCTCCTGGGCGCCCGGCTGAAGGCCGAGGCGGTGGGGGGCGGGGTCCATCTGGCGGGGATGCTGCCGGTGGTGGCCCGAGTGTTCGAGATCACGGGAGCCGATGCCGTCTTCACCGTCCACGAGACGCTCGAAGCGGCGCTGGCCGACTGAGTCGGGGTGATTCTCGCGTATGGCGCAAAGAGTTACGCGTCAGTTGTCGCTGTGTGATCGTTGCGTTACCAGCGTCACACGGTTCGTGCGGAATCCATGGGTGTCCGGGCGGTTCGGCAGGGCAGGAGACACCCTGAGTCCGTCGTCCACATCCATCAAGTCATTCATCAAGTCAAAGTCAGAACGGCAAGCGGCCGGGAAGGCAGCCGGGCGGGCGGGGGTCCGCCGGTCGCCGCACTTCCTCCCTTGTCCAGTCCTCTTGTCGGTGAGGTGAAGTGCTGATGAGCACCACCCGGCCTTACTCGCCGGGCGACCGCGGCCCGGAGTCGGAGGCCGCCGTCGCGGATGCTCCCGCGCCCGCGGCCACCCCGGAGTCCGGGGGCCGCCAGGTCCGCAGGCTGAGCCTGAACGGGGCGAGCGGTGTCGTGCCGCTCTCGCGCGACTTCACCCGGGAGGCGCTGCACGCCTGGGGCTGGCTGCCCGCGGCGAGCGCCGACCGCCGCGCCGCCGCCGAGGACGTGCTGCTCGTCGTCTCCGAACTGGTCACCAACGCGTGCCTGCACGCGGAGGGCCCCGAGGAGCTGTGGCTCTCCTGCGACGGCAAGGTCCTGCGCGTCCAGGTCTCCGACCGCGGCGCGGGCCACCCCGCGCCCCGTACCCCGCACCGCGCGGGACGGCCCGGCGGGCACGGGATGTTCATCGTGCAGCGGCTGTGCCTCGACTGGGGGGTCATGCGGACGCCCGGGGCATCGGGCAAGACGGTGTGGGCGGAGCTGGGCGCTCCGGGCTAGCGCGACCGCCGAGCCCTCCAGTCCGCACCCCCTCGCTCCGCCCGTTTCATCTCCCCCCCGCCTCGCCCCACCCCGCCCCGCCCCCGGCTTCCGGCCATCCCGCCCCCGCCTCCTGGGCCCCTTCCGCCACCCCGGCGCCCTCGCGCCCCCGGCCCGCCGTCGTCGAACGGCCGCCGCCCCGCTTCCCCGACGCGTCGGATCAGCACGGATCCGGCGCGTCCTTTGTCTTCCCTCGGCAAGGCCCCGGGCGTACCTTGAGCGCCAAATCTGATGTGCCGTCAGTAAATTCGCACAGCGGCACGGACTCGCCCGCACCACCGGCATGAGGGGAAAACGAGGTGTCGTACCAGAAACAGACGGCCGCGCTCGTGCTCGCCACGGCCATGGCCGGATCGGCTCTGCTCCTTGCCGCACCCGCCGCCCAGGCCGAGGTCCAGGACGTGGACTACCAGTGCAAGACGCCCATCGGGAACAAGGGGGCGGTCTCGCCCATCGACATCAAGAGCGTGAAGAGCGGCAGCGGCTACAAGCTCACGATGTCCTTCCAGAAGGGCGTCTCCTCCAGCCCCGTCGAGCTCGGCAAGGGCGCGATGAAGCCCAGCGCGGTGATCAAGCTGGGCGGCGCCGAGAGCGGCACGGTCGCGGTCTCCGGGCCCACCAACGCGGCGGCGATCCCGGCTAACACCCCCATCAAGATCAGTGACTTGTCGGGCACGTACACGCCGAAGAAGTCGGGGAAGGTCACGTTCACGGCCGGAGTCCTCACCATCAAGGCGCTCGGTACGACCACGACGTGTACGCCCGCGAACAACCCCAAGCCGTCCTTGACTCTGGACGTCAAGGGCTCCGGCGGTTCGGGCGGTTCGGGCGACTCCGGTCAGGACACGGGTGCGGGAGCGACGTCCGGCTCCGGTTCCGGCACGGGGTCCGGGTCAGGCTCCGGCTCCGGCGACCAGTCCGGCGGCGAGCAGCTCCCGCAGACCGGACCCACCGACTCCGCCATCGCCCTCGGCACCCTCGGCGGCACCGTGCTGCTCGCGGGCGCGGCCGGAGTGCTGTGGCTGACCCGGCGCAACCAGGCGGCGCGGTCGCGCTGACCTTTCCCGGAGACCGGGTACGAACGCGGGGAGCCGCCGATGCCGCTGATGCCGTCGACGTGGAGCAAGCGCGGGGCGCGAGCGCTGTGCGTGGGCGCCGCCGTGCTGCTCGCGTCGTGGTGCGCGGGACCGGTGCCGGGCGCGCGGGCCGCCGACAGCGAGGCCGACAGGGGTGCCGCCTGGTCCGTCGCGCCCTCCGCGGGCGGCGGCGCGCGGTCCGCGCGGCAAGACGGACGGCCCTGCTTCTACGCGGAGGGCGCCCCCGGCGCCGTACTGCACGACACCCTGTCCGTCACCAACCCCGGCGCCGCCCCGCGCACCGTGACCCTGCGCGGCGCCGGACCCGGGGGCACCGGGAAGTGGCTCGCGTTCGCGAAGCGCGAGGTGACCGTGCCGCCGCGGACGCGGGCCGAGGTGCCGTTCACCGTGACGGTGCCGCCCGGGACCGCGCCCGGCGACCGCCTCGGCGAGGTCGTGGCGCGCGGCGGCGGGAGGGACGCGCGGGTCGCCGTGCGGCTGCGGGTGAGCGGGCCCGCGCTCGCCGCGCTCACCGTGGAGCGGGTGCGCGTCGACGCGGGGGCGCGGCGGATCTCGTACGACCTGGTCAACCGGGGCACCACCGTGCTCGCGCCGAAGGTCGTGGTGCGGGCCGAAGGGATGTTCGGCGAGCTGCTCGACCGGCGGGCGCGGCAGGTGCCCCGCGAGCTGGCGCCCGGCCGGCGGGTGTCCCTGAGCGAGCCCTGGGACGGGGTGCCCGCGCTCGACTCGGTGGACGTGCGGCTCACGGTGACCGCTGCGGGCGGGGTGGCGGAGCGGGCGAGCGCCTCCGCCTGGATCGTGCCGTGGCCCGCGGTGGTGGGGAGCGCGCTCGGGGGCGCCGCGGTCCTCGCGGGCGGCTTTTTCTGGGTACGTCGGCGTCGGCGGGCGGAGGTCTGCGGTGATGGTTGAGTCGGCACGAGCCCGCCGTGAGTCGGCACGAGCCCGCCACGACGCGGCGGGACAGTCCCGGCGGCGCGCCGCGCGCGGCAGCGCCCCCGCCGCACTCCTGCGCGCCGCCCTGGCCCTGGTGCTGCTGCTCGCCGCCGTCGGCGGCGCCCTGGCCGCGCCCGCCCCCGCCCGCGCCGCCGACAAGCCCACCGTCACCCTCTCCAAGTCCCAGGCGGGGACGGGCGGTTCGGTGACCGTCAAGGGTAAGGGCTGGCGGCCGAACGCCCTCCTGATGATGCTCGTGTGCGGGCAGTCCGCACCCGCCGTCGGAGTGCCCGGCGGCACCAACTCCTGCGCCAACTCCCGGGGGCGCGCCGTCACCACCGACGGCGACGGCACCTTCAGCAAGTCCCTGCCCGTGGCCGAGCCCCCGCAGGCCTGCCCGTGCGTCGTGCACGTCGCCACGGTGACCGGCGAGAAGGCCGCGGCGGACGCGGCGTTCAAGGTCGCCGGGCACCCGGTGCGGCCGCTGCCCGCGCGGCCGGACGGCGGCGGCAGGCTGTCCGTCCTGACGGACACCAGGCTCGACGGGTCGAGCGGCCTCCTCACCTGGTTCGGCGCCCCGCCGTCGCGGCGGCTCGTCTTCACCGTCGGCAACGTCGGCTCCGTACCGGTCAAGGACCCGGTGTTCCAGGTCGGCACCTCGCACGGCGTGTTCGCCCCGCAGTGGGAGGAACAGCAGTGGCGCGGCACGATAGCGCCGGGCAAGAAGGCGCAGATCACCCTGTCGGTCGACCTCCCGGCGGGGGCGCACGGCGACTATCTGGTGTCGCTGCGGTACGCCGACCGGGTCCTCGCCGAGCAGCCGTGGGGCGTGGGCCGCCCCTGGGGCGTCACGCTGTTCTGGATCCTGCTCTGCGTCGTCGTGCCCGCGGCCGTCTTCCGCGTCGGCATGGCCCTCGTCGACCGGCTCCGCCCCGACCGCCACCGCCGCCCGCCCGGCCGCCACCGCACCTCCCGCGTCGGCGAGTTCACCCTGCGCCTGCCGAGGCTGCGCCTGCCGCAGTCGGCCGTGACCGCGGAACGCGACACCGCCACCCGCACGGCCGCCTCCGGGACGGCCACCACCAACTTGCCCTGGTTCAGCCCGGACGCCGATCCGGGCGCACCCGCAGGACAGCTCTCCGCACCGTCCGACAACGGCCCCACGACGAAGGGAACCTCATGAGCGGGAAACGGAGCGCGAGGGCGGCGGGAGCGGCACCACCCCGTACGAGAGCGACCGCGGCCGGCATCGCCCTGATGCTCGGCGGCACGGGGCTCGCGGGCGGGACCCTGATCGCCGCCGCCGGTCCGGCGCAGGCCGCGGAGGTCGCGTACAAGACCGAGTGCGTACCGCCCCCGATCTCCAACCTGCCGCCGGTGCACGGCACCACGAAGGTCGACGTCAAGGTGCCCGCCGAGGCGAAGGTCGGCGACGAGGTCGAGGTGGTGTGGAAGACCGTCGAGGCCGCGTCCAAGAACCCCGACATCCTCGACCTCGGCAAGGACACCGTCCTGCCGACGGGCACGATCAAGGTCGGCGGCGCCCAGAGCGGCGACCTGAAGCTGGAGGGGACGCGGACCAACCCGCCGATCCCCAAGGGCAGCCCGATGGTCCTGTCCGACATGAAGGGCAAGCTGAAGCTGACCAAGCCGGGCGAGGTCACGCTCACCCCGGACGCGTACGACATCAACGTCAACAAGCCGATCTCCACGGACACCAAGTGCAAGCCCGAGGAGGCCGTGAAGGCCGCGGCGACCATCAAGGTGACCGAGGGCGGCGGCAGTTCGGGCGGAAGTTCGGGAGGCAGCGCGTCCGGTGGCAACTCCGGCGGGACCACCTCCGGGGGCAACTCCGGTGGCTCCAGCGGGGGTTCGGCGTCCGGTGGTGGTGACGACGGCGGTACGACCACCGGTGGATCCAGCTCCGGCGGCAGCACGTCCGGTGGCTCCGGCTCCGGCGGGTCCACGGGCGGCGGCGACGGGCAGACCGACTTCCCCGGCAAGGAAGTCCAGATCCCCTACAAGTGCAAGACCCCCATCGGCGACAAGGAAGCCACCTCGCCGGTGCAGATCAACGCCACGAAGAACGGCGGGAGCTACGGCCTGACCGTCCAGTTCAAGAAGTCCGTCATGGACAGCCCCGCCGACATCCCCGCGAACTCCGTCACCCCGTCGATGCAGGTGCGGCTGGGCGGCGCCGACAAGGGCACGGTGCCCGTCGAGGGCCCCGCGAACAAGGAGCCGATCAAGTCCGGCGCGCCCATCACCATCCCCGACCTCACGGGCACGTACAAGCCGGGCGCCGACGGCAAGTCGACGCTGTCGCCGGGCGTCCTCACCGTGAAGGCGCTGGGCACCACCACGACCTGCACCCCGGCCAAGACCCAGGTGTCCCTGGAGCTCGACACGTCGGCGCAGCCGGGCGGCGCGTCCGGCGGCTCGTCGGGCAGCGGCGGCACGGGCGGATCCGGTACGTCGGGCGGCTCCGCCTCCGGCTCGGCGGGGGGCGCGGCCGCATCGGGCGGCGGGCTCGCCGACACCGGCGCCGAGGACAACGGGGCGCTGCGGGCGCTCGGCCTGGTCGCGGGCACGGCGATCCTGCTCGGCGGCGCGGTATTCACGTTCCTGCCGCGCGGACGCCGCAGGTGGCTGCGCTGAGCCACCAAAACGGCCTCGGCTAGGGCTGGTGGCTGCGGGTGCCCGAGTGCGCCCGCAGCCACGCCAGTACGTCCCGGGCGAGCCCCGGCGCCTTCAGGAGCGGGCCGCCGTGCGCGGAGCCCGGCAGGGTCCGCACCGTCACGTCCCGCAGGCCCGCCCTGCGCTGGGCGGCGGCGAGCTCGGCGGAGTGCGCGGGCGGGACGTAGTCACCGGCCGAGTGCACCAGGTACAGCGGCGCGTCCCGGGCACCCGAGGCGTGCGAGGCCGCCGCCAGATCGCCCCAGCGCTCCCAGCAGCGCTGCCCCGCGGTGTCCGGGTCGCATCCGGCGAGACGTTTCGCCGCCTGCCGCAGCGCCCGCTGCCGGGCCGGGGCGCCGGGTCTCGCCCCGTCCGTCCACGCCCGGTACGGCGAGGCGACGGGGGACAGGGCGGCGACCCCGCGTACGTACACGCGGCCGTCGCGGTACGCGCCCACGCTCACCGCGAGATGCCCGCCCGCCGACGAGCCGAGCAGCAGCGGCCGGGGCGCGCCGGGGCCCTCGCGGCGGGCGATCCAGCGCAGCGCGGCGAGGACGTCGGTGCGCTGGGCGGGCCAGACGGCGTCCGACGAGAGCCGGTAGTCGGTCTCGTACACGGTGAAGCCCCGCGCCGCGAACCACCGTGACCAGCCGCTCCAGTCGGTGTCCCGGGCCCACGACCCGCCGTGCAGGACGACGAGGGACGGCCGCTTGCCGCCGCCCGAGGGGGCGTGGACGGTCACGGTCTGGCGCGGGTGCTCGCCGTAGGAGAAGACACGGCCGGACGGGGGCGCGTCGGGCGAGGCCTCGGCGGCGACGCTGGCGGAGAGCAGCGTGCCGCACAGGGACAGGGTCAGCAGCGCGCGGCGCAGGTTCGGGGGCCGGTGGCGCGGGGCCGGGCGGCGGTGGCGGGCGCTCGGGCGGCGGTGGCGCGCGGTCAGGCGATGGCGCACGGTCATGGGGTGATGGTCCACCGGGCGCCGTCGGGACGCCCCGGGAAACGCCAAGGGCCACCGCACCGGGTGGTGCGGCGGCCCTCAGTTCGTACGAACGGCCTCAGGCGGGTGTCAGTTGACCTCGCCCATGAGCGCCTTGACCTTCTTGCGGTACATGTACACCGCGATACCCGCGATCACGGCGAGCGTGGCCTCCATGGCGACCACGCCGGTCTTGTTCAGGTCGACGCCCGCCGTGGACAGCAGGCCGGTGGTGCAGTCGCCCGCCGTCACGGCGAGGAACCAGACACCGAGCATCTGCGAGGCGTACTTCGCCGGGGCCATCTTCGTGGTGACCGACAGACCGACCGGGGAGACGCACAGCTCACCGACGGTGTGCATGAAGTAGATCGCGACCATCCAGTACGCGCCGACCTTCTCGCCGTCGCCCGCCATGGACAGCGGGAGCAGGAAGACGAAGAACGAGGCACCGGTGATGACCAGGCCGATCGCGAACTTCACGACCGTGGTCGGCTCCTTGTCGCGGCGGTTCAGCGCCATCCACAGGAAGGCGGCGACCGGGGCCAGGGCCATGATCAGGACCGGGTTGACCGACTGGTACCAGGAGACCGGGAAGTCGAAGCCGAAGATCGAGGTGTCCGTGGAGTTCTTGCCGAACAGGGCCACGGTGGACGCGCCCTGGTCGTAGATCATCCAGAAGACCGCGGCGGCCACGAAGAACCAGATGTACGCCGTCATCCGGGACTGCTCGACGTCGGTCAGCTCCTTGTCCCGCTTGATCCGGGCGAGCACCCAGATCGGGATGACCAGGCCGGCGATCGTGATCGGGACGATGGCCCAGTTCAGGGTGTAGACGCCGGTGGCGATCGTGACGCCGTAGAAGACGACGGCGGCGATGATCCACAGCATGGCCTTGCGCAGCAGGCCCATCAGCTCCGGCCGGTCGACCGGCTTCGGGACGACGCTGCTGCGCTCGCTCAGGTGGCGGCCGCCGAGCAGGAACTGGGCGAGGCCGAGGGCCATGCCGAAGGCGGCGAGGGCGAAGCCCAGGTGCCAGTTGACCTTCTCACCGACGGTGCCGATGGCCAGCGGGGCGAAGAAGGCGCCCAGGTTGATGCCGATGTAGAAGACGGTGAAGCCGCCGTCGCGGCGCGGGTCGTCCGGGCCGTCGTAGAGGTGGCCGACCATCGTGGAGATGTTGGCCTTCAGGAGGCCGGAGCCCATGGCCACCAGGACCAGGCCGAGGAAGAACACCGCCTTGCCGGGCAGCGCCAGGGTGATGTGACCGGCCATGATCACCAGGGCCGCGATCGTGATCGTCTTGCGCGGGCCCCACAGCCGGTCCGCGAACCAGCCGCCCGGCATGGCGAGCAGGTACACCATCGCCATGTAGATCGAGAAGATCGCCGTCGCCGTGGCGGCGTCCATGTCCATGCCGCCGGGGGCGACCAGATACAGGGGGAGCAGGGCCTTCATGCCGTAGAAGCTGAAGCGCTCCCACATCTCGGTCATGAAGAGAGTGGCCAGGCCGCGGGGGTGGCCGAAGAAGGTCTTCTCGGAACCAGGAGTGCTGGCCGAGTCCTTCGTCAGGCTGGACGCCATGGGTCGATCCTCGTGGTTCGGGACGCGGCTTGCGGCGGGGGACCGCGGGCGCGCCCGGTGGGGGGCGGTCGGCACCGGTGTCCTGCCGCTCACCCCGCACGCCTGAGGAGGGGTTGGTGCCACGGTGTCCGTGGAACACGAGGGACGGTGACACCGAGATCCACACCCCGGGACGCATCATCGCGTGCGGGGCCCGACCACAGGTCATTCCTTTCGAAGGCCGGTGAAGCGAGCACCGGCCCACACACAAAAGCGACCCTTGGCACGCAATAGCGGGCCAAAGGTCCTTGAGTAGTGCTACAGGCGTCTCGCCACCATACGCCACGACAGAGCGGGATTTGGAAGGACTTGAGACATGGATCACAGGTGACGCAGGAACCAACAGCCCACATTCCAAGGTGTACGCGAGACCACTCCAAGGATCTCACGCAGTGGACGGTGGAACGTGTTCCTCCGGTCCTGGGGGAGCGCGGGCGCGGCAGGGGGCGCGGGGCCGTCCGGCGATCACCCTCCTGCGCTGGTCCGGCGCGGACTACCATCACCCCATGACCCGTGTACTGCTCGCCGAGGACGACGCGTCCATCTCGGAGCCGCTGGCCCGCGCACTGCGCCGCGAGGGCTACGAGGTCGAAGTGCGCGAGGACGGTCCCACCGCCCTCGACGCCGGGCTGCAGGGCAGTGTGGACCTGGTCGTGCTCGACCTGGGCCTGCCCGGCATGGACGGCCTGGAGGTCGCCCGGCGGCTCCGCGCCGAGGGTCACACCGTGCCGATCCTCATCCTCACCGCCCGCGCCGACGAGGTGGACACCGTCGTCGGGCTCGACGCCGGCGCCGACGACTACGTGACCAAGCCTTTCCGCCTCGCCGAACTCCTCGCCCGCGTCCGGGCCCTGCTCCGGCGCGGCGCCACCGAACCGGCCCAGCCGCCCGCCACCCACGGCGTCCGCATCGACGTCGAGTCGCACCGCGCCTGGATGGGCGAGGAGGAACTCCAGCTCACCGCCAAGGAGTTCGACCTCCTGCGCGTCCTCGTCCGCGACGCCGGCCGCGTCGTCACCCGCGACCAGCTGATGCGCGAGGTCTGGGACACGACGTGGTGGTCGTCCACCAAGACGCTCGACATGCACATCTCGTGGCTCCGCAAGAAGCTCGGCGACGACGCGGCGAATCCGCGGTACATCGCTACGGTTCGGGGGGTTGGGTTCCGCTTCGAAAAAAGCTGAACCTGGCCGGGGGCCTGCACCGGGCTGACCCCGGCCGGGCGCCTGCACCCACCTGGCCCCGGCCGGGCGCCTGCACCCGCCTGGCCCGGGCCGCCCGGCCGGGCCTGGGCGGCAACCCCACCACCCGTCCGCTGCGCGTCCGGCCGTCTCCCACCCACCCGCCCGTTGCCGTGGTCCCCGGCTTGCCGCCGGCGCGGCTGTGTCGCGCGCTGGGTGTGGTCTGCGTCTGCTGGCGGGCTGCGGGGGACGGCACCCCCACCGCCCGCTGCGCGGTCGGCTGTCTCCCACCCACCCGCCCATTTCTGTCGGCCCCGACTCCCTGCCGACCCGCTCTGCGGACCCGTCCCGGGGACCCGCTCTGCCGACCCGCCCTGCGGACCCGCTCTGCGGACCCGTCCCGGGGACCGTTCTGGGGACCCGTCCTGGGGTCCCGCTCTGCGGCCCCGTCCTGCTGACCCGCCCTCCCGAATCGCCCCGCCGCTCCGAGCAAGCCGGGGCCGACAGCTCCGGGCTCGGCGGTGCCCCGGGGGTGAGGCGGGTTCGACAGTGTGGGTGGGCGGGTGGGGAGGAACCGCCGCGGAGCGGCGGGGGCGGTTGCCGGGGGTGTGCGTGCGGGCTGGGGTGAGGTGGAGAGGGTCCCGGGTGTCCCGAGGCTGGTGGGTGTCGTCCCGGGGGGCGTCCGCCCTGGCCCGGCCTCGGGGGTGAGGCGGGTTCGACGGTGCGGGTGGGTGGGTGGGGGTAGCCGCCGCGGAGCGGCGGAGCGGTTGCCGGGGGTGCGCGCGCGGGCTGCGGTGAGCTGGACCGGGTGCTGGGTCCGGGGCCCAGGTTCCGGGGTCCGGGTTCCGGGGTCCTGGCCTGGGTTTCGGGTTTCGGGTTCCGGGTCTGGGTTCCGCAGGACGGGTTTCGGGTTTCGGTGTTCGGGCCGTTGGGGGCGTCCGGCCCGGTCCCGGGGGTGAGGCGGGTTCGAGGGTGCGGGTGGGTGGGTGGGGAGAACCGCCGCGGAGCGGCGGGGGCGGTTGCCGCGGGGACACGGTGGACCAGCGGAGTCCAGGTGAGGGGCACACTGGGGTGGTCCGTCCCCCTGCCCGGCCGGAGGGCCCCGTGCGTCGTCGCCTCATCAACTCGACCCTCGCCGTAGTACTCGTGGTGATCGCCGTCTTCGGCGTCTCCCTGGTGATCGTCGAGACCCGCACGATCAGCAACAGCGCCCAGGAGCGGGTGGACTCGGAGGCCCTGCGCCTGGCGGGCATCGTGGACAGCAGGCTCCTGAGCGACGAACGCGTCAGCGGGGAGGTGCTGCGCAAGCAGGTCGACACCGACCGCTACGCCCGGATCGAGATCCCGGGCCGCGCCGCCATCGAGGTCGGCACCCGCCCCACGGGCGACGTGATCCGCGCCACCCGGGACGGTGAGGAGGGGGAGAAGGTCACGGTCGAGGAGCCCCGGACGGCGGTCACGCAGGAGGTCGGCCGGACGTTGCTCATCATCGGCGGCGTGGCCCTCCTCGCCATCGTCGCCGCGGTCCTCCTCGCCGTCCGCCAGGCCAACCGCCTGACCTCCCCCCTGACCGACCTCGCGGAGACCGCGGAGCGCCTCGGCTCCGGCGACCCCCGCCCCCGCCACCGCCGCTACGGCGTCCCGGAGCTGGACCGCGTCGCCGACGTCCTGGACGGCAGCGCCGAACGCATCGCGCGCATGCTCACCGCGGAGCGGCGCCTCGCGGCCGACGCCTCCCACCAGTTGCGTACGCCGCTGACCGCGCTCTCCATGCGCCTGGAGGAGATCACTCTCACCGACGACCTGGACACGGTGAAGGAGGAGGCCACGGTCGCGCTCACGCAGGTGGAGCGCCTCACGGACGTCGTCGAGCGGCTGCTCACCAACTCCCGCGACCCCAGCACCGGCTCCGCCGTCACCTTCGACCTGGACGAGGTGATCAAGCAGCAGCTGGAGGAGTGGCGTCCCGCCTACCGCAGCGCGGGCCGCGCCATCGTCAGCTCCGGCAAACGCCATCTGCACGCGGTCGGCACCCCGGGCGCGGTCGCCCAGGTCCTGGCCGCGCTGATCGAGAACTCGCTGATGCACGGTGGCGGCACCGTCGCCCTGCGCACCCGCGTGACCGGCAACCAGGCCGTCGTGGAGGTCACGGACAGCGGCCCCGGCGTACCCGCCGACCTCGGCGCGCGGATCTTCGAGCGGGCCATCAGCGGGCGCAATTCGACAGGAATCGGCCTCGCGGTGGCCCGGGATCTGGCCGAAGCGGACGGGGGCCGCCTGGAGATGCTCCAGGGCAAGCCGCCGGTGTTCGGGCTCTTCCTGTCACGTACACCCTCGTACAGGGAGGGCAGGGAGGGCAGGGAGGGCAGGGAGGGCAGGGAGGGCAGGGAGGGCAGGGAGGGCCGGGACGGCAGCAGGGACGGCAAGGATCACGACGGTTCGGGCGCGTCCGGGGACACGGTCCGCTGAGGGGGCCGAACCGGCGGTCAGCGCAAGCCCCCAGTCCTCGCCCCGGCGACGCCTCAGCCCCGCCCCCGAGCCCCCGAAGCCGTGCTCGTCCGCCCCTCGTCGCCGCCCGGCTCCCGCTCCCGCTCCTCCAGGAACGATTCCGCATGCGCGACGGCCTCGCGGGCGGGCAGGGTCCGGAACACCCAGGTGCGGTACGACCAGAAGCGGAACAGCGTCGCTATGCCCATGCCGACGAACTTGAAGACGTTGGACTGGAGCCTGCTGTCCCAGTCGAAGCCGTACGTCGCCACGTACAGGACGCCGTTCTCGATGACCAGGCCGACCGCGCTGAACAGCAGGAAGAGCGTCAGCTCCTTGGTGCGGCCGCTCTTGTCGCGGTCACGGTAGGTGAAGTACCGGAATCCCACGTAGTTGAAGGCGATGGCGACGACGGTGGCGATGACGCTCGCGCGCACCACCTGGAGGTCCGTGAGATGCCGCACCAGGTTGAACACGGCGAAGTTGACCAGCGTTCCGACCGCACCCACGGCTCCGAACTTGGCCACTTCACGTGCGAGTCGGTCGAACCGCACCCTCAGTGCGCCGCGCTCCGTCATGGTTGATCGCCCCAGCCCCCGTCGATTGCATGTGGTCCGTCGACGGGATCGATGTCGAGCGGGTGGTGTGCGTCCGCATCGCCGGTCGGTTTCCCCAGTCGATCCGTCGTCTCTCCCGGTCGATCCGTCATTTCGTTCGCGTCAACCCAGCCATGCTAACCAGCGACCTCTGTCGGCGCTCGTGGACGGCGTCACTCCGTGGCACCCCTGTGACGCCCGTGCACGGAATCGGGCCGCGTCCGGATGGCCGATACCCTGTGGGTGTGACGTTCCCGGTAGTCGGCATGGTCGGCGGGGGGCAGCTCGCTCGTATGACACACGAGGCGGGCATCCCGCTCGGCATCAGGTTCAAGCTCCTCAGTGACACCCCGCAGGATTCCGCGGCGCAGGTCGTCAGCGATGTCGTCATCGGCGACTATCGCGACCTCGACACGCTGCGTGACTTCGCGCGGGGCTGCGACGTGATCACCTTCGATCACGAACACGTACCCACCGAGCATCTACGGGCCCTGGAGGCGGACGGCATCCCCGTGCGCCCGGGGCCCGACGCGTTGGTGCACGCCCAGGACAAGGGGGTGATGCGCGCGAAGCTGGACGAGCTCGGGGTGCCCTGCCCCCGGCACCGCATCGTGAAGGACCCGGCGGACGTCGTGGCCTTCGCGGCCGAGGGGGCCACGGAGGGTGACGGCTTCCCGGTCGTCCTCAAGACCGTGCGCGGCGGGTACGACGGCAAGGGCGTGTGGGTCGTGCGCTCCGAGGCGGAGGCCGCCGAGCCGTTCCGCGCGGGCGTCCCGGTCCTCGCCGAGGAGAAGGTCGCCTTCGTACGGGAACTGGCGGCGAACGTCGTCCGCTCCCCGCACGGGCAGGCCGTGGCGTACCCCGTCGTGGAGTCCCAGCAGGTCGACGGCGTGTGCGACACGGTGATCGCCCCCGCGCCCGGCCTGAGCGAGGAGCTCGCCGGGCAGGCCCAGGAGCTGGCGCTGCGCGTGGCCAAGGAGCTGGGCGTGGTCGGACATCTCGCGGTCGAGCTGTTCGAGACCGCCGACGGCCGGGTCCTGGTCAACGAACTCGCGATGCGACCGCACAATTCCGGCCACTGGAGTCAGGACGGCGCGGTCACCTCCCAGTTCGCCAACCACGTCCGCGCGGTCCTCGACCTGCCGCTCGGCGACCCCCGCCCGCGCGCCGGGTGGACGGTCATGGCGAACGTCCTCGGCGGCGACTACCCCGACATGTACACCGCGTACCTGCACTGCATGGCGCGCGACCCGCAGCTGAAGATCCACATGTACGGCAAGGACGTGAAGCCCGGCCGCAAGGTCGGTCACGTCAACACCTACGGCGACGACCTCGACGACGTGCTGGAGCGCGCCCGTCACGCAGCCGGCTACCTCAGAGGAACGATCACCGAATGACTTCCCCCGTTGTCGGCATCGTCATGGGCTCCGACTCCGACTGGCCCGTGATGGAGGCCGCCGCCAAGGTCCTCGACGAGTTCGAGATCCCCTACGAGGTCGACGTCGTCTCCGCGCACCGCATGCCGCGCGAGATGGTCGCGTACGGCGAGCAGGCCGCGGACCGCGGTCTGAAGGCGATCATCGCGGGCGCGGGCGGCGCCGCCCATCTGCCCGGCATGCTCGCCTCGGTCACGCCGCTGCCGGTCATCGGCGTGCCGGTGCCGCTGAAGTACCTGGACGGCATGGACTCCCTCCTGTCCATCGTGCAGATGCCCGCGGGCGTGCCCGTCGCGACGGTCTCGGTGGGCGGCGCCCGCAACGCGGGCCTGCTCGCGGCCCGCATGCTCGCCGCGCACGACGAGGAACTCCTCGGCCGGATGCGGGAGTTCCAGCAGGAGCTGAACGACCAGGCGACGGAGAAGGGCAAGCGCCTTCGCGCCAAGGTCGAGGGCGCGGGTTCCGGATTCGGCTTCGGCTCGGGAAAGTGAGCGCATGACCACGCTGCCCGAACCCCTGGCCGAAGCCCGTTCCCTGCTCGCCGAGTTCCCCGTCGTCGACGGTCACAACGACCTGCCGTGGGCGCTGCGCGAGAAGGCCGGGTACGACATCGACCGCCTCGACATCGCCGCCGACCAGACGGGCCGCCTGCACACGGACATCGGGCGGCTGCGGGCGGGCGGCGTCGGCGCGCAGTTCTGGTCGGTGTACGTCCGCACGGACATGGCGGGCGACACGGCGGTCAGCGCGACGCTCGAACAGATCGACTGCGTACGGCAGTTGCTCGCCCGCTATCCCGCGGACCTGCGCGCCGCGCACACCGCCGCCGACATGGAGGCGGCCCGGCGCGAGGGCCGCATCGCCTCCCTGATGGGCGCCGAGGGCGGCCACTCCATCAACAACTCCCTGGCCACCCTGCGGGCGCTGCACACCCTCGGCGTGCGGTACATGACGCTCACGCACAACGACAACATCGCCTGGGCGGACTCGGCGACGGACGACCCCGGCGTCGGCGGGCTCTCCCCGTTCGGCCACGAGGTGGTCCGGGAGATGAACCGCGTCGGCATGCTCGTGGACCTCTCGCACGTCGCGGCGACGACGATGCGGGCGGCCCTGGACACCTCGGTCGCCCCGGTGGTCTTCTCGCACTCCTCCGCCCGCGCGGTGTGCGACCACCCGCGCAACATCCCCGACGACGTCCTGGAGCGCCTGCCCGCGAACGGCGGCGTGGCGATGGCGACCTTCGTGCCGAAGTTCGTGCTCCAGGCGGCCGTCGACTGGACCCTCGCCGCCGACGACAACATGCGCGCCCACGGCTTCCACCACCTCGACACCACCCCCGAGGCAATGAAGGTGCACGCGGCCTTCGAGGAGTCGACCCCGCGCCCGATCGCCACCGCCGCCACGGTCGCCGACCACCTCGACCACATGCGCGAGGTCGCGGGCATCGACCACATCGGCATCGGCGGCGACTACGACGGCACGGCCTTCACCCCGTCGGGCCTCGACGATGTCGCGGGCTACCCGAACCTCCTCGCGGAGCTCCTCGACCGTGGCTGGTCGAAGCCCGACCTCGCCAAGCTGACCTGGCAGAACGCGGTCCGGGTGCTCGGCGCGGCGGAGGACGTGGCCCGCGACGAGCAGTCCCGGCGCGGTCCGTCGATCGCGACGCTGGAGCAGTTGGACGGCTGACGGAGGCTCAGCTTGCTTGCGGGGCGCGGCTGTTGGGGTCGCGTCCCGTCTTCGTGAAGAGTTCTGGACTGATCGATTCAAATAGGTTAGCGTTCTCATGCCGAGGCGGGCGGCCATCCGTCCGCCCCGGTAATGGAATACGCAGTCCATAACTGCTCTTCTGGGGGAGCGCACTCATGACGACCGACGCACGACTCACGGACACCGACCTCGCCCGCTCGCTGGAGGGCGACTTCACCAGCGCGCACGCCGACGTGAACGGCACCCGGCTGCACTACGTCACCGGCGGCAGCGGCGAACCCCTTGTGCTGCTCGGCGGCTGGCCGCAGACCTGGTGGCAGTTCCACAAGATCATGCCGGCCCTGGCCCGCCACTACCGCGTGATCGCCGTGGACCTGCGCGGCATGGGCGGCTCCGCGAAGCCGCAGTCCGGCTACGACAAGAAGACGATGGCGCGCGACGTCCACGAACTCGTCCGCCACCTCGGCCACGACCGCGCCCACCTCGCCGGGCACGACATCGGCGCCATGGTCGCGTACGCCTTCGCGGCCAACCACCCCGAGGCCACCGGCAGGCTGGCGCTCCTGGACGTGGCCCACCCCGACGAGAACTTCCGGAAGTTCCCCCTGCTTCCCACGGCCGAGGCCGGCACCGACTGGGAGACCGCCCCCGGCATCTACCTGTGGTGGTTCGCCTTCAACCAGGTCAAGGGCCTCCCGGAGCAACTGCTCGACGGCCGCATGGGCATCCTCAACGACTGGCTGTTCGGCTACCTGCTCAAGGACCAGTCGTCGATCGACGAGCACTCCCGCGCCGTGTACGCGGCGGCGTACGGCACCCCGGACGCGGTCCGCGCGGGCAACGCCTGGTACCAGGCCTTCCGCCAGGACGTCGCCGACTTCACGACGTACGACCGCGTGACGGCGCCGATCCTCGGCCTCGCCGGCGACCGCAACCTCGACTACCTGCGCGAGACCCTCGCCCGCCACGGCACGGACACGACGGTGCGGGCCGTACCGGACTCGGGCCACTACCTGCCGGAGGAGCAGCCGGAGCGGGTCGCGAAGGAACTCACGGAGTTCTTCGCCTGACCGCCGCGCGCCGCCCGCCCGCGCCGGTGGTACGGCATTCCATTGAATGCGCCACCTTCTTCGCAACTGCGGTCGAACGGTACGAGACGTACTCGGCTTGGCCACATCTGGACCTATGCGACGGCGTCCCTTGCCGTGATCGTGGAGACGTGCCGGGCGGTACCGATCAGCGGCTGATCGGTACCGCCCGGCCGTCCCGCGACGCGCTCCGCGAGAGAGGAAGTCCGTACATGGCTCCGATCCCGGTCAAGCCCGGCAGGTACAAGATCCACGCGCACATCATCGGACCCACCAGCCTGCTCACGGCCACCGAGTACGCCGTCAAGCACGGTGCCCCCGTCATCACCGACCGCTTCAACCCGCTCCCGATCGAGCAGGACTGGATCATCGACCTCCCCGAGTCCGGCCAGGAGTCCCCGCCCGGATCGCCGTACGTGATCCACCTCGCCCACCACGGCACCGCGGGCCTCGTCGTGGCCGAGGACAAGCTCTTTGTGAACAGTGTGCCGCGTGCCGACTGGGCGAAGTTCACCTTCGAGCGCGTCATCGGCGGAGTCAAGATCCTCTCGGAGAAGGGCCTCGCGATGCGCGCCGGGCACCGTGGCGCCCAGATCGAACTCGTGGCGCCCAAGCCCGAGTTCCAGGAGACCTGGACCCTGGAGTACGTGGGCCCGATCGAAGCGGAGTGACGACCGGCACGGAGTAACGGCGAACGGCCCTCGGCGTGCTGCCGAGGGCCGTGGTGTCGCCGCGGTCCGCTCCGCTACGGGAGGTTGCGCGCCATCACGATGCGCTGGACCTGGTTCGTGCCCTCGTAGATCTGCGTGATCTTCGCGTCGCGCATCATGCGCTCCACCGGGTAGTCCCGGGTGTAGCCGTAGCCGCCGAGGAGCTGGACGGCGTCCGTGGTGGCCTCCATGGCGATGTCGGAGGCGAAGCACTTGGCGGCGGCGCCGAGGTAGGTGAGGTCGGCGTCGCCGCGCTCCGAGGCCGCGGCGGCCTGGTACGTCAGGGCGCGGGCGGCGGAGATCTTCATGGCCATGTCGGCGAGCATGAACTGCACGCCCTGGAAGTCGCCGATCGGCTTGCCGAACTGCTTGCGCTCCTGGACGTAGCCCTTGGCGTAGTCGAGGGCGCCCTGCGCGATGCCGAGGGCCTGGGCCGCGATGGTGATGCGGGTGTGGTCCAGGGTCTTCATGGCGGTGGCGAAGCCGGTGCCCTCCTCGCCGATCATGCGGTCGGCGGGGATGCGGACGTTGTCGAGGTAGACCTCGCGGGTGGGGGAGCCCTTGATGCCGAGCTTCTTCTCCGGGGCGCCGAAGGACACGCCCTCGTCGCCCTTCTCGACGACGAAGGCCGAGATGCCCTTGGAGCGCTTCTCGGGGTCGGTCACGGCCATCACCGTGTAGTACTCGGAGACGCCCGCGTTGGTGATCCAGCGCTTCACGCCGTTCAGGACGTAGGAGTCGCCGTCGCGGACGGCCCGCGTCTTCATGCCCGCCGCGTCCGAACCGGCGTCCGGCTCGGAGAGGCAGTACGAGAACATGGCGTCGCCCTTGGCCAGCGGCGTCATGTACTTCTTCTTCAGGTCCTCGGAGCCGGAGAGGATCACGGGGAGCGAGCCGAGCTTGTTCACGGCCGGGATGAGGGAGGACGAGGCGCAGACGCGCGCCACCTCCTCGATCACGATGACCGTGGCGAGGGCGTCGGCGCCCGCGCCGCCGTAGCTCTCGGGGACGTGCACGGCGTGCAGGTCGGAGGAGACCAGGGCGTCGAGGGCCTCCTGCGGGAAGCGGGCCTCCTCGTCCACCGCGGCGGCGAACGGAGCGATCTTCGCCTCCGCGAGCGAACGGATCGCGTCGCGGAGCATGTCGTGCTCCTCGGACGGGCGGTACAGGTCGAAGTCAGCCGATCCGGCCAAGGTATCTCACGCTCCAAGCACGCTGAGGACGCTAATTACCGTTAAGTAACCCAAATTTTAGGGGTCCGCCCACGCCAGGGATACGTGAGCTTGACGACAGCGGAAGATGTGCCCGGTGAGAGCCCCTGTTACGCCAGGACTATGCTCGGGCACCGCGCAGCCGTCGTACCCGATCCACTGGAGCACCGCATGGCCCTCAAGATCACCGTGATCGGCACCGGCTACCTCGGTGCCACCCATGCCGCGGCCATGGCCGAGCTCGGCTTCGAGGTCGTCGGGCTCGACGTGGTGCCGGAGAAGATCGAGACGCTGCGCCGCGGCGAGGTCCCGATGTACGAGCCGGGCCTCGACGAGCTGCTTCGCAAGCACGTCGCGGGCATCGAGGGCTCCACCGGGCGGCTGCGCTTCACGATGGACTGGGCCGAGGCCGCCGACTTCGGCGATGTGCACTTCGTGTGCGTGAACACCCCGCAGAAGCACGGCGAGTACGCCTGCGACATGAGCTACGTCGACGCCGCCATGGAGTCGCTGGCCAAGCACCTCACCAAGCCCGCCCTCGTCGTCGGCAAGTCCACCGTGCCGGTGGGCAGCGCCGAGCGCATCGCCGCCCGGCTCGCCGAGCTCGCGCCCGCGGGCGGCGAGGTCGAGCTGGCCTGGAACCCGGAGTTCCTGCGCGAGGGCTTCGCGGTCAACGACACCCTGCACCCCGACCGGATCGTCGTCGGCGTCCGCAGCGAGCGCGCCGAGAAGATCCTGCGCGAGGTGTACGCGACGCCGGTCGCCGAGGGGTCCCCCTTCATCGTCACCGACTTCCCCACCGCCGAGCTGGTGAAGACCTCCGCGAACTCCTTCCTGGCCACGAAGATCTCCTTCATCAACGCCATGGCCGAGGTGTGCGAGGCCGCAGGCGGCGACGTCGTGAAGCTCGCCGAGGCACTCGGACACGACGACCGCATCGGGAAGAAGTTCCTGCGCGCCGGGATCGGCTTCGGCGGCGGCTGCCTGCCCAAGGACATCCGCGCCTTCATGGCCCGCGCCGGTGAGCTGGGCGCCGACCAGGCCCTCACCTTCCTGCGCGAGGTCGACTCGATCAACATGCGGCGCCGCGGCCACATGGTGGAGCTGGCCCGCGAGGCCGTGGGCGGCGGGTCCTTCCTGGGCAAGCGGGTCGCGGTCCTCGGCGCCGCCTTCAAGCCGGATTCGGACGACGTGCGCGACTCGCCCGCCCTGAACGTGGCCGGCCAGATCCACCTCCAGGGCGGCCAGGTCACCGTGTACGACCCCAAGGGCATGGCCAACGCCCGCCGCCTCTTCCCGACCCTCGGCTACGCCGACACCGCCGAGGACGCCGTCCGCGGCGCCGACGTCGTCCTGCACCTCACGGAGTGGCAGGAGTTCCGGGACCTCGACCCGGAGGCCCTGGGCGCGGTGGTCGGCCGCCGGGTCCTCCTGGACGGCCGCAACGCGCTGGACCCGGAGCGGTGGCGCGCGGCGGGCTGGACGTACCGCGCGATGGGGCGGCCTGCCGCCTAGGCCTGTCCGGCGGGTGGGTGGGGGCGCGTGAGCCTCAGCCCTGGTCGGCCGCCCGGGAACCGCCCGGTGCCCGGCGCGCCCGGTACGCGCGCATCTTCGCCCGCGCCCCGCACACCCCCATGTCGCACCAGCGGCCCCGGCCCCCGGGGCTGCGGTCGTAGTACGCCCAGCGGCAGGTCTCGGCCTCGCAGCCCTTGAGGCGGGACCAGGTGCCCGCCACGACGGCCTCCGCGACGGCCGCCGCCACCCGGGACGCGAGCGGTCCTGGGTCGGCGGGCGCGAGCGACGCGGCGCCGTCGGACCCGTCCACGCGCACCAACAGGGGTGCTTCGGCGAGGAGTTGATCCAGCGGGCGCACCTCCTGGTGCGGCGCGTGCCCGGCGTGGGCGAGGCAGACGGCCCGCAGCGACTCGCGCAGCTCCCTGGCCGCGGTCACGTCCGCCGCGGCGAGGCCGAACCGGGCCCGCCCCGCCTCGGTGTCGAGCTGGTCGGTGCCCGCCTCGATGTCCAGCGTGTTCACCAGGTCCTGGATCAGCGCGAGGCCCCCAGGTGCGGGCGCTCTGTCGTTCATGGTTGCGACGTTACCCGTATGGGGCCACTATGGGGTAACCAAAGCGGTTACCAGAGAACGCGATTTGCCGGTAACAGAGATTCCGACCGAGGAGAGGTCATGGCCACCCCTGTCGTCCGCCTTCGCACCGTCGCTCTCGACTGTCCCGACCCCCACGCCCTCGCCGAGTTCTACGCCGGGCTCATCGGCGGCACGATCCACGACGGCGACGGCGACGGCGAGTGGGTCGAACTGCTCGCCCCCGGCCGCGTGCGGATCGCCTTCCAGCGCTCCGAGGGCCACACCCCGCCCGAGTGGCCGCGCTCCGACGGCAACGGCCAGCAGTTCCACCTGGACTTCGACGGGGGCTCGACCTGGGCCGAGATCGACACGGCCCAGGAGCGCGCCTTCGCCCTCGGCGCCCGCCCGCTCGACCTGGACGACGGCGACGGCAAGCGGGACTGGCGCGTGTACGCGGACCCGGCGGGGCACCCGTTCTGCTTCTGCCTGGTCACTGACGGGGACGCCTGATCGGGGCGCCTGGCCGGGGCTTCTGACCGGGGACGCCTGGCCGGGGGCGGGCTGATCGGGACGCCTGGCCGGGGCGGGCTGACGGGGACGCCCGCCCGGCCCGGCCGCAGGGCCGCTCAGCCGTCGAGCCGCCCGATCGTCGCCGTCGACGCCCCCCGCCGCTCCCGCGCCGCCCGCGCCGTGAAGTCCGCGCCGCGCAGCACGCGCTGCACATTGCCCCAGGTGAGCGCCATGACATCGGCCTCGGTCCAGCCCCGCCGGAACAGCTCGGCGACCAGCCGCGGATAGCGCGAGGCGTCGGTGAGCTCCCCGGGGTGCCCGGACCTGGTGTCGTACATCCCGGAGATCCCGACGGACTCGGCCCCCGCCACCCGGCGCACATGCTCCAGGTGGTCGGCCACGTCCCCGAGCGTCGGCCCCGTCCGGTCGGCCGAGAGCGGCACCAGGCACAGGCCCTTCGCCGCGCCCACCGCGGCGAGCAACTCGTCGCTGAGGTTCGCGGGGTGCTCCCGCAGCGCCCGGGCGCCGGAGCGGGTCCAGAGCGAGGGCGCCTTGGAGACGGCGAGGACCCGGTGCGCCGTCGCCTCGGACGCCCCGGAGAGGTCCGCGAGGACGCCGAGCCGGTTCATCTCCCGCACCACCTCCTCGCCGAACGCGCTCAGCCCGTCCGCGCCCGCCCAGGAGGTGCCGGCCAGGGTGAGGGAGCTGAGGCCCAGCATGTGCAGCGAGCGCAGGGCGCCGAGCGAGTCGCCGATGGCGCGGGCGCTCGCCGGGCCGATCAGGGTGGCGATGCGGCCGCAGTTGCGGGCGTCGGTGGTCTCGGAGGCGTCGCGGGCCACCCGCAGCCCGTCCGGGTACCGGGCGACGACGTGCTTGACCAGGTCGAGCTGTTCGAGCGCCGAGCTGACGGCGCGGTCGCCCTCGGGCTCCGCGTCCGGCGTCTGGAGCGACCAGAACTGCATGCCGACCCGGCCCGCCCGCAGCCGCGGCAGGTCGGTCTGCAGCCCGCTGTCGCCCAACTCCAGGTCGTACCAGGGAAGTTCGCGCAGCGCGCCGGGCAGGCCGCTGTAGCCGTCGGCGACGGGGTGCGCGGCGAGCAGGGCTTCGGCCCGCTCGAGGGCGTCCCGCAGCTCCGGCTCCAGGGGCTTCGGCGGGGACTCGGGCGTTCGGCCGTCGTCGGTGGGGGCGGGCACGGGGCGCACGTCGCGGCTCGGCGCGGTGCGCTCGTCGTCCGCCCCGGCCTCGGCGGGGGAGTCGAGTTCGTCCTGGAGGTCCGCCATGGCAGGGCTCCGCTCGGTGGTGGCGCTGGTGGGTGCTGGTCGAACCACCGTGCCACGGGGCCCGCGCGGCTTCGCGGCGGACGAGGCGTTCGGGGTACGGACGGGTCGGCTAGTTGCCGGACACCGTCACCTTCTCGTCGTTGTTGAGCTGCGACACCAGCTCCTTGACCTTGGGCTTGTCCCAGACGAGGTTGCCGCCGGTGGAGCCGGAGATCGGCATGTTCATGGACTTGCCGTCGCCGCCGGTGACGCCCTTCATGGCCCAGAACATGGAGGCCACGTCCATCAGGTCCATGTCCTTGTCGACGATCAGGGTGTCCAGGCCCGCGCCCATCGTCGGGTACAGCTTGAACGGGTTCATGACCGTCCCGGGCGTCGCCGCCTGGTTGGCGAGGGCCGCGAGGAACTTCTGCTGGTTCTTGGTGCGGTCCAGGTCGCTGCCCGGCAGGGCGTAGCGGGTGCGGACGAAGGCCAGGGCCTCCTCGCCGTTCAGCTTCTGCTTGCCCGCCTCGAAGTCGGCGCCGGACTTCTTGTCCTTGAAGCCCTTGGGGATGTTCATCTCCACGCCGCCGACCGCGTCCACGATCTTGGCGAAGCCGCCGAAGCCGATCTCCGCGTAGTGGTCGATGCGCAGGCCGGTGTTGGCCTCGACGGTGCGTACGAGCAGCTCGGGGCCGTCCTCGGCGTACGCGGCGTTGAGCTTGGTCTGGCGGCCGGTGCCCGGGTAGAGCTTGCCGGACTCGGCGCCCTTGAAGGAGGGGATCGTGACGTTCGAGTCGCGCGGCAGCGAGATCATCGTGTTCCCGCCGTCGTCCGCGACGTGCAGGATCATCATCGAGTCGGTGCGCTTGCCCTCGGCGGAGCCGGTGTGGAGCTTCTTCTTCTCCTCGTCGGACATCCCGGCGCGGCTGTCCGAACCCACGATCAGGTAGTTCGTGCCCTTGCCGCCCTCGGGCCGCTCGATGACCTTCGACAGGTCGACCTCGCGCTTGAGCTTGGAGTCCGCCCAGAAGTACGTGCTCACGGAGACGATGAGCAGCAGGGCGAGGAACGTGACCAGGCCCCAGGTGATGCGCTTCCTCCAGTTGACCGGCGGCTTGGGCGCGCGCGGCGGGGCGGGCGGGCCACCGGGGCCGCCGGGACCCTGCGGGCCGCCGGGGCGGCCCTGCGGCGAGCCGTACACCTGGCCGGTGTTGTAGCCGCTGTCGTAGCCGTCCTGGCCGTGGCCCTGGCCGTCCGGTCCGCCGGGACGGGCGTGCGGGTCCTGGCCGCGCTGGTCGCGGTAGAGGTCGTCGTAGACGTTGTCGTCGTACGAAGGCTGGCGAGGCTGACGCGGGACCGAGCCGGGCTGGCCGGGGGCCGAGGGGCCGCCGCGCTGGACATGGCGCATCACACGGGCGCCCTCGGGCTGTGCGCCGTCGCTGCCGTACCCGTGGCGGTCACCGTTGCTGTTCCGCGCGTCTGGCCAATCGCTCATGTGGCTTAGTGTGCAGTGCCGCACCCCGCGCCTCACAGGGAGGGCGTTGTTTCGGGTCAGGGCTGTTGCAGAGCTGATGCAATGTGTCGCACGCCACTTCGAGCGGTTCGCGATCGTTTTCGGCCGATCGATGGCGCGTACGGGGCGTTTACGCTGGTTCCATGACTGATCACGCCCCGATAGGGGCCGGAGACGACCTTTCCGGCAAGCCGACCTCGGCCTCCCGCACCACGCTGAGCCACATCATGACCGCGGGCGACACGAACCTCCTCGGGACCGTACACGGTGGCGTGATCATGAAACTGGTCGACGACGCGGCGGGCGCCGTCGCCGGACGCCACTCCGGCGGGCCCGCGGTCACCGCCTCCATGGACGAGATGGCGTTCCTGTCGCCAGTCCGCGTCGGCGACCTCGTGCACGTGCACGCGCAAGTCAACTGGACCGGGCGCACGTCCATGGAGATCGGCGTCCGCGTGATGGCCGAGCGCTGGAACGAGTCCACCCCCGCGCAGCAGGTCGGCTCCGCCTACCTCGTCTTCGCCGCCGTCGACGCGGACGGCAAGCCGCGCACGGTGCCCCCGGTCCTCCCGGACTCCGAGCGCAACGAGCGCCGTTTCAAGGAGGCTCAAATTCGCCGTACGCACCGCCTCGCGCGCCGCCGCGCCATCAAGGAGCTGCGCGCCCAGGAGCCCGACGCGAGCTGAGCGCGGCGGGGCGCGGCGGGGCCCAGGGGATCTGGTGGCCCCAGGAACCCCGTCCTACGCTTGAGGCATGGCGGATGCGCAGCGGCACCCGAACATCGACACGGCGATTCGTTACCACCAGGCCGTCGCCCGCGGCGCCCTCGGTGACGAGCTCGCCGGGTTCTTCCACGACGAGGCCGTGCACCGCGAATACCCCAACGCCTTCCTCCCGGACGGGGCGGTGCGCGACCTGACCGCCATCCTCAAGGCGGGCGAGCAGGGCGCCAACCTGCTCAGCCGGCAGTCCTTCGACGTGCTCAACGCCGTCGCGGCGGGCGACCAGGTCGCCCTGGAGGTGACCTGGACCGGCGCCCTCGCCGTACCGCTCGGCGACCTGCCCGCCGGACAGGTCCTGCGCGCCCACATCGCGACGTTCCTGACGTTCCGCGACGGCAGGATCGTCGAGCAGCACAACTACGACTGCTACGAACGCACCGACGCCGTACGCGAGGACGAGCCGCCGGACGAGAGCTAGCGCCACTGCGGACGACGGCCGCCCGCCATCCCTACGGGCACACCACCTGGTCCCCGGTCAGCGCCCCGTACTCGCCCTGGTACGCGTCCTCCGCCCGCACCGGACGCACGTCCTTGAAGTCGCTGCCCGCGATGACCTTCAGCGTCGGGCCCTGCCCCTTCACCACCCGCATCTCGCACCCGGGCAGCGCCGTGGCCAGGGACTTCGCCGAGCGGTCCCAGCGCGGGTCGTAGGCGACCACGCTCCGCGTGACGGGCTTCGCGCCGGGCGGGGGCAGCGCGCTCCCCGGTGCCCGCGTGGTGCGGAACCCGGTGGTCCGCAGCGCAGCGTCGACCCGCTTGCCGAGGCCCGGCGTGCGCGTGCCGTTGTCCACCTGCACCCGGATCTGCTGCGGGGACACCGGCACCATCGCGGCCTTCCGCTTGACCCGGTGCGGGGCGAGCGGCTTGTCGTCGCGCAGGGCCTGGAACAGCTTCCCCGCCTTCACCGGGTCCCACTTCAGGGTGGAGCCGATGCCCGGCACCTTGAAGCCCATCTTGCCGATCGGCACCGTCGTGAACTCCGACGACGACGGCGAGAAGTTCCGCATCGCACGCCCGAGGGTGAGCATCTCGGTCGTGCCGAAGCCCTTGTCGGCCCGCACCGACTCAAGGAGCGTCTTGGTGACGTCGTTGAACTTCACCGGGTTGAGCAGCACGCCGCTGCTCGTCGCCTTCGCGATGAGCGCCGCGAGGAAGCGCTGCTGGCGCTGCATCCGGCCGAGGTCGGACGCCCCGTCGACGTACCGGGAGCGGACGTACTGCAGGGCCTCGCCGCCGTTCAGCTGGTGCGTGCCGACGGGCAGGTTCAGGCCGGTGTGGGAGTCCTTCAGGGGGCTGGTGGTGCAGATCTCGACGCCGCCGAGGACGTCCACGGTCTTCATGAAGCTGGTGAAGTCGACCTCCAGATAGTGGTCGATCTTCACCTTCGTCATGTGCTCGACCGTGCGCACGGTCAGATTCGGGCCGCCCTCCGCGTACGCCGCGTTCAGCTTCACGGGGTGCGCCCGGTGGTGCTTGCGGGAGTTCTGGTCGACGTGCTCGGGCATCTCGGCGTACGAGTCCCGGGGCAGGCTCACCACGCTCGCCCGGTCCCGGTCCTCGGAGATGTGCACGATCATGACCGTGTCCGTGCAGTGGCAGGGCGCGCCGCCGAGGCGGTACTTCCTGCGCTCCTCGCGGGTGATCTTGTCGCGGCCGTCGGTGCCCACGAGCAGCACATTCATGCCGTTGCCCGCCTCGGGCCTGTTCTTCATGTCCTTGAAGGCGTCGACGCGGCTGATGCCGGTCTCCAGGCCGGAGACCACGGAGTGCCCGATCCCGGCGGCGGCGAGCACCCCGACGGACACGGTGGTCGCCACCCGCATGGCCCAGCGGGGCCGCCGCACCCGCCGGCCCGCCCGGGGGCCCGCCTTCGGACCCCCCTTGGGGACCGGTCGCGGTGGTCGCGGGCGGCGCGGTGGGGTGGCGGGGGAGCGGGGCGGTGTGGGCACTGCGGGGCACCTCCGCGGTCGTGGTCCTGGGCGGGGGACGCCAGAACCGTAGGCCCATACGATCTGCGGACCGGGGTAGCGACCCGGACGGCGCGCGCCCGTGTCCCCCGTTCGCGGTAACGTGACGCCCGATGCTCCACTTTCCCGGGGGCGACCCCCGGACTCCCGGCCGAGCGATGAAAAGGACCCCGCGCAGTTGAAGTCCGACGTGCATCCCCCCGCTGTCTCTGTGATCATGCCGGTCCTCAACGAGGAGCGGCACCTGCGTGAAGCCGTGCACGCGATCCTCCAGCAGGAGTACGCGGGCGAGATGGAGGTCGTGGTCGCGCTCGGCCCCTCCACCGACCGCACCGACGAGATCGCCGCGGAGCTGGTCAAGGAGGACCCGCGGGTGCACACGGTCCCGAACCCCACGGGACGTACGCCCGCCGCCCTGAACGCCGCGATCAAGGCGTCGCGCCACCCGATCGTGGTACGTGTCGACGGCCACGCCGCGCTCTCGCCGGGCTACATCACGACCGCCGTGCGCCTCCTGGAGGAGACCGGCGCGATGAACGTCGGCGGCATCATGCACGCCCAGGGCACCAACGCCTGGGAGCAGGCCGTCGCCGCCGCCATGACCTCGAAGATCGGCGTGGGCAACGCCGCCTTCCACACCGGCGGCGACGCACAGCAGGCCGAGACGGTCTACCTGGGCGTCTTCCGGCGCGAGGCCCTGGAGCAACAGGGCGGCTACAACGTCGAGTTCATCCGCGCCCAGGACTGGGAGCTGAACTTCCGGATCAGGGAGGCCGGGGGGCTCATCTGGTTCTCGCCGGAGCTGAAGGTCTCGTACCGCCCGCGCCCGAGCGTGAAGGCCCTCGCCAAGCAGTACAAGGACTACGGCCGCTGGCGCCACGTCGTCGCCCGCTACCACCAGGGCTCCATCAACCTGCGCTACCTCGCGCCGCCGGTCGCCGTCTGCGCCATCGCCGCGGGTCTCGTCGTGGGCGCGGCCCTCACGCCGTGGGGCCTCGTCGTGCCCGGCGGCTATCTCGCCGCCATCGCCGCGGGCTCCGTCCCGGCGGGCAAGGGCCTGCCCCTGAAGGCGCGCCTCCAGATCCCCGTGGCGCTCGCGACGATGCACATGTCGTGGGGCTGGGGCTTCCTCACCAGCCCGCGCTCGCTGGCCAAGCGCGTCATCGCCTCGCGCCGCCCGGCGGTCCTGGGGGAGACCCAGGAGGCCTGAGCCCCGGCTCGGAGAGACCCCAGGGCCCAGAAGGCCTGAAGGAGCCCCCTGGCCCCCCGTTCCCGGGGGCCAGGGGGCTCCGGGCTACCAGGTGAAGTTCGGGTCCACCTTCATGCAGGCCTTCTTGTCGGAGCCGCTCAGGGCGTCCGCCGAATCCGGCGTCGAGTCGTCCTGCTTCGCGGCCTTCTTCGGCTTGTCGCCCTCGCGCCAGTCGGCGCCGACGACCAGCGTGACGCCGGAGACGTCCGTCGACTTCTTCACCGAACTGAGCGGCATGCCGAGGGACTTGGCGACGCGCTGGGCATCGCCCTCCAGGTCCACGCTCGGATACCGGATGACCGTCCTGTCCTCGGTCACCGACGCCGACGTGTCCGCCGCCGCCTTCGCGAAGCCGAGACCGGCCAGCTCCTGCGCGACGGCGCTCGCCCGGCCCCCGGCGGCGGGCTGGGTGGCCGTGCGCGTGCCGTTCTGGACCTGCAGCGCGATCTCCCCGTCCGGCGCCGCCGGGTCGTCCGACAGCTTCTCCTTGGCGGGCTTGCGCTTGCCCTTGCCGTCGAGGGCGATGTCGTCGCGTACGAGCCGGAAGAGCTGCTCGGCGTCGCCGGGCTTCGGGACCACCCGCGAGCCGGAGTACTCGAACGGCATGGTCGTCATCGTCGTGCGCTCCGGCGAGACCTTCTTCAGCTCGTTCCCGAGGCCGATGAGCTTCAAGGGGGAGCCGATGCCCGGGTCGACCTTGAGCGCCTTCGTCGCGTTCTCGGCGAGCTTGCGCAGCTGGTTGGGGCTGGTCAGGCCGGTGTTCTCGCGGAGCGTGCGGACCAGCGAGTTCATGTACATGTGCTGGGCCTTGGCACGGGCGATGTCGGTGCCGTCCTCGAAGCCGTAGCGGGTGCGCAGCCACTGCAGGGCCTGCTCGCCCTTGATGTTCGTGGTGCCCTTCTCCAGCTTCAGGCCCGAGCCCTTGCCCTGGCTGGTGCGCGAGTGGATGTTCTTGTCCACGCAGACGGGTACGCCGCCTATCGCGTCCGCCATCGACACCACACCCGAGAAGTCGACCATCATGAAGTGGTTGATGTGGATGTTGGTCAGCTTCTCCCAGGTGGCGACCGTGCAGCCGGGGCCGCCGCGGCCCAGCGACTCGTTCGTCATCGTGCGCGGCCCGGACTCCTCGTACACCTTGCCGTCGTCCGGGTCGGTGCACTTGGGGATGGTCAGGAGGGTGTCGCGCGGCATGCTGATGACGGACATGTTGCTGCGGTCCGCCGACAGGTGCAGAAGCATCTGCACATCGGCGAGGGGCGGGCCGCCGAAGGTCTCCTTGGCGCCGCCGAGCTTCTGGTTCTCCTTGGAGTCCCGGGCGTCGGAGCCGATCAGGAGGATGTTCAGGGGCGTCTGACCCGCGGAGTTGGGCGTGGGCTCGGGGGCCCGGTGGTCGCCCAGGTTCAGGTCGTCCGTCTCCAGGTTGCTGTTCAGGTGCTGGTAGTAGAGGTAACCGGCGCCGGCCGTGCCGAGTATCAGGACCGACAGGACGATCGCCGACCAGCGCAGGACACGGCGCTTGCGGGGGCGTCTCGGCTTGCCGCCGCCCCCGTCGCCACCGCCCCGCGCGCCCTTGCCGGGCGGGCCCGACGTACCGCCTTTGGCCGTGCCGTTCTTGGTGCGTCCGCCACCGGCACCTGCGCCTTTGGCACCCGCGCCACGCCTGGTCCGCGCCCCGTCGGCCCCCACCGCACGGGATCCCGCCGCCGCGGCGGCGTCGCCTATGCCGGATTCCTCCGCTGTGCCCGAGTCCGTGTCGGTCGAAGTGTTCCGCGTCCCCGCCCCACCGGACGCTCCCTCCCCACG
Organism: Streptomyces sp. NPDC127108; assembly: GCF_042677545.1. Taxonomy (NCBI): domain Bacteria; kingdom Bacillati; phylum Actinomycetota; class Actinomycetes; order Kitasatosporales; family Streptomycetaceae; genus Streptomyces; species Streptomyces sp. NPDC127108. The sequence continues at coordinate 55,155 of NZ_JBHXTE010000043.1, forward strand.
GACACTGTGCTGCCCCATCCCTGTCCCTCCCCGCCCTGCTTCACAAGTGCGGCCGCCCCACGGCGACTTGCGGCGCGGTGCCGCCGCCACACCCGGCGGCGGTCGCCGGCCCGCCGCCAGGTGTGGCGTTCTGTGAGACGTCAAACAACTGTCTCAGGTCACTTGGCACACACGGATTTGTCGGCACCGACCTTCTGGATGCCGTCCGGTGCCTTGGACGGAGCACTTATGGGCACCCCCGCGCCCTTGAAGTCGGCACCGAGGGTCAGCACCATCGCGGGCAGCCCCTGCGCGTTCTTCTCGCTCTCGCCCGGCTTCAGCGCCGACCCGGGCAGCCCCATCAGCTCGGCGAGCCGCCGCGCCTGGTCGGCCTCGCCCTTGCCGTACTCCAGCGTGGTCTTGCCCAGGTTCTTCGGCGCGTTGCCGAGCTGGCTGGACTTCGTCACGCCCTCGTTGTTCTGCAGCCAGGCGAGGGTCGCCTGCGCGGCGCCCGTCTTGCCGCTGCCGTTGTAGATGTCGACGCGCACGTCGGCGGGGTCGGCCTTGGGGCCCTTGAGGCGGGCGGCCACCGCGGCCTTCTCCTTCTTCTGCTTCTTCTTGACCTCGGTCAGCGACACGTCCTCGCGCATCATCGAGAACAGCTCGTCGGACTTGGCCTTGTTCAGGACGACCGTGACGGGAGTCTTCTCGGCGGGGTTGTCGATCACCGGGGTCGTCGCGAAGGTCAGGTTCTTCATGTCGAGCTTGCCGAGCTCCATGCCGAGGTCACGGAGTTTCATTATGTCGGCGATCTTGGAGTCGACGGTCAGCGCCTTCGTGCCCGCCTCGGCCAGACTTATCATCTTCTTCGGGCTGGTCAGCGTGCCGCCGGACTTGAGCTTGCGCATCAGGGAGCTGAGGAACTGCTGCTGCAGCTCGATCCGGCTGAGGTCGCCGCCGTTGCCCACGGAGTGCCGGGTGCGCACGAACGCGAGCGCCTCCTCGCCCTCGATCGTGTGCTTGCCCTTGGCGAGCTTCAGATGCGACTTCGGGTCGTCGATGTCCTTGGCGAGGCACACGTCCACGCCGTCGACCGCGCTGGACAGCGTCTTGACCGCGTTGAAGTCGGCCACCATGAAGTGGTCGAGCTTTATGCCGGTGATCTCGGTGACGGTGCGCATGACGCAGCTCGGCGTGCGCTCGCTCTGGCCGAGGCTCTCGTTGAAGCGGACCTGCTTCGAGCCCGGGATGGTCTTCGTGGAGCCGTCGTCCTGCTTGGTGGGGCAGTCCGGGATGTCCGTGATCATGTCGCGCGGGATGCTCAACGCGGTCGCGTTGGAACGGTCCTTGGAGACGTGCAGCAGGAGGGTGGTGTCGGCGTGGCCGACGCTGCCCTCGTCGCCGTAGCCCTTGTTGCCGCTGCCGCTGCGCTTGTCCGTGCCGACGAGCAGGATGTTGATGGCGCGGTCCTTGCTGAACCCGCCGGTGCCCGCGCCGTCGTCGGAGACGGCGGTGATGTTGTCGTTGAGGTGCTGGTAGTAGAGATAGCCGCCGACCGCGGCGACGACGACCACGAAGGCCACCGTGCCGCCCGTCCAGATGGCGATCTTTTTGCCCACGTTCTTCTTCTTGGGCCGCCTGTTGCGCCGCCCGCCCGCGGCCTGCTCCGGTGGCGCGCCGCGCCGCCTGCGCTGGCCCGGCACCTGCTCGCGGCCGTGCTCCCGGCTGCCGGTGGAGCCGTGCTCGGACCCCTGGCGGCGACCGTGGTCCCGCCCCTGGTCCCGGCCGCGCTCACGGCCGCCCGGGCGCTCGGAGCCCCGCCCCGGCGGCCGGGGCGCGGCGCCACGGGGTCCGGGAACTCCAGGCGGCGCCGACTGCCCTGCGGAAGGACTCAGTCGCAGTTCGTAGTCGCCGGTCTGCGGGTTCAGTACCCACTGGTCTGCGGGGTCGATGTCGTCTGCCCGCCCACGGCCTTGCGCGTCCACGGTTGTTTGCGTCCTCCGTCAGGGCCACGCGGCGCCTTTCCCCCCTCAAGAAGGCGCTCGGTCAGTCGTACAACGGTGCGCGGTCGCGAAGACCGGGTACCGGATCGGCTCACACTATCCGCCCAGTTCAGCGTCCAACGACGCCGGTGACAAATTCCACTCCCCCTCGGGGCACCTACAACTGGGCAATCCACCCAATTTCTTTGGCGCGGGGCCCTTCTCGGTGGCGAGGGTTTTACTCGCAGCTGGTCCGGTCGGCCGTGTTGCCCCGGAATGTGGGGGCGGGACTCGGCGTATGACTCGGGTCGTCCGGCTTCTCGTCGCTCTCGTCGTCGTAACTCCCCGAGGAGTCACCGTCCCCCGAGTCCTCGGCGTATTCGTCCGATTCGCCGTCCTCGTACGTGGATTCGCCTTCGTCGTACGTCTCTTCGGAATCGTCCTCGTACGCCTTGGAAGCCGTCCATTCGTACGCCGCCGCCGCGGCGTCGCGCGTCACGCGGACCGGCTCGTCCTTGCGCAGTCGCGTGAAGAGCTCCTCGGCGGCGGGCTCGACCAGCTCGTCGCGATTCGCGTCATAGGCGTAGGAACGCCGTGGCACGGTGAGGAATTGAACCCGTTCTGTGGGGATATTGCGCACCCCGCGCACCAGTTCGTACAAACCACGCAGACTCGCGAGACCCGGGTCCGTCGTCAGCGACGACGTGGCCGCGTCCAGAACGGGATAGAGCTTCACGGGATTCAGCAGGACGTCATTGCTGCGCACCTTGTTGACGAGCGCGGCCAGGAACTCCTGCTGGCGGTCCATGCGATCGGTGTCGCTGCCGTTGCCGAGGGACTTGCGGGCGCGTACGTAACCGAGGGCCTGCTCGCCGTCGAGGGTCTGCGGCCCCGCGGGCAGCCGGACCTTCGCGGCGCGGTCGTCGACGGGCTCCTCCAGGCAGACCCGTACCCCGTCGACGGCGTCCACCATGTCCTTGAACCCGGCGAAGTCCACGACCATGTGGTGGTCGATCCGGATGTCGGTGAGCTTCTCCACCGTGCGGATCGTGCAGGCCGTGCCGCCGAACTCGAACGCCCAGTTGAATTGCGCGAATTGGGCGCGGGTGCGGGAGCCGTCCGGGCGGCGGCAGCTCGGGATGTCCACCATCAGGTCGCGGGGCAGCGACACGGCGGTCGCGCTCTGCCGGTCCGCGGCCAGGTGCAGCAGGATCGTGGTGTCCGAGCGCTGGGTGCCCGGGTCGCGGCCGTACTTGCGGTTGTCGCGCCCGGAGCGGGAGTCGGAGCCGATCAGCAGGATGTTCTGGGCGTCGTGCACGAGCGGCGTCGGCCGCTCCGCCTCGTAGCGCGCGAGCTCGGCGGCGGCGCCGGTGTCCTTGGTGATGTTCCCGTTGAGCTTGTTGTACGCGGCCCAGCCCGCGCCGCCCGCGGCGAGCACGAGGACGGCGGTGGCCAGCGCGGCCCAGCGCAGCCAGCGGAGCCTGCGGCGGCGCGGTCCGAACCCCGCGGGACTCACGCCCGCACCCGGCGCGTACGTGGCCCCGCGTGGCGCGGACGCGGCCCCTGCCGCTTCCTCGCCCGGCTCGGACGGCGTGCGCGCGGTGTCGGTCACGTGGCGGTCCACCCCTCATGGCTGCGGTCGGTGCGCGGTCGCTCTGCTCGCTCTGTGTGCTCTGTGCGCTCTTACGACCATGGACCGGCGCGCGCCGGGGGGCCTGCGGGCCAGGGGCTCCGCTGGGCCGAACGGGGGACTTCGGCGGGGCTCCGGCGGGGCGGGGGCGGACGGCCGCGCCCCGCCGGACCGCCGTGGATGCCCCGCCCGGCCGTCGCCGGGACGTCAGCGGGCGGTCGCCGTGACCCGCTCGCTCTCGATGCGCTTCTCCAGGCCGCCCTCGCCGAGCCGGTCGAGGTGGCGGCACAGGACCACCGAGCCGCCCGCGGCCAGCGGCGCGTAGAGCCCGGCGCTCAGGCCGTCCCAGGTGCCGTAGGGGCGGTCGGAGAGCAGCCGGGAGCCCGGAGCGACGCCGAGTTCGGCGGCGTCGGCGCGGGCGCGCTCCACGAGCTCGGCGCCGGTCAGCTCCAGGCCGCCGACGGCGAGCGCGGGCTCGTCGGGGTCCACGGGCGCGTACGGGGCGAAGCGGTCGCCCTGGCTCGGCACCTCCACGGCGTAGTCGGCGAAGCCCGCGGGGGCCTCGGGGAAGCGGCCGCCGAGGGGACGCAGGGCCAGGGCCACGCGCTCGCCGGAGCAGGCCCGCGCCGCGGCCAGGCTGTCGGGGTCGGGGCCGCTGACGACGAGGTCGGCCGCCGCCGGGTCGCCGCCGACGTCCGCGACGACGCCCACGGAGGAGCAGGCGAGCAGCCACACCGCCGTCTGCCAGTGCGCGGGAAGCAGCAGCGCGAGCCGGTCGCCGGGCTCGGCGGACAGCTCGCCCTGGAGGAGGTTGGCGGTCTTGGCCACCCAATTGGCGAAGGTGGCCACGGACAATTCGACGCGCTCACCGGTGGCGTCGTCGTAGTACGTCACGAGCGGGCGCGCCGGGTCCGCGGCGAGCGCGGATCGCAGCAGGTCGGCAGGGGTGCGGTCGTTGGCGTTCACGGCCGCAAGGGTACGCGGACGACGGCGTGTCGCCGCTGCGCGATGCCGAGTTGGGGCCGCCGCTCGGGCGATCGGCGGGCCGACGGGTCGTCAGTTCCGGGCGTCTCCCGATGGACAGATATGTACTGCTATGTCAACTATCAGTTGTATGCGTGGATTCCTTGCTTCCTCGATCGGTGTCACCTGCGCCACGGCGCTCGCCCTCCCCCTCGCCCTGACGTCGTCCGATACCGCGGCCGTGACCCGGCCCGCCGCGGCGACGCCGCCCGGCAGCACCCAGTCGCTGCCCCTGGGACCGCTCGGCGCCGACCGGGCGGGCGGCGCGGAGCCGCGCGACCAGGGGCTCGCCCGCCGCGACGTACGCCCGTTCTCCCTGGTGGGTGTCGTCTGGGACGACCCGGACGCCGAACTGCACGGCCGGGTCCAGGTCCGCACCCGCTCGACCGGCACCACGACCTGGTCCTCCTGGCAGGAGGTCGAGACGCACAACCACGAACACGCGGCCGACCCCGGCACGGCCGAGGGCGACTCCGGACGCGTCCGCGGATCGACGGCGCCCCTGTGGGTCGGGGACTCGGACGGGGTCGAGCTGCGGGTGCGGCCCGACACCGAAGGCGGCCCCGGGCGGGCCACCGGACGGGCCGGGCGCGCGCTGCCCGAGACGGAGGCGCCGCTGCCCGCGGGCCTGCGCCTCGAACTCGTCGACCCCGGGGAGCACCCGGCGCCGCCCGCCGACCTCCACGACGGCGGGGCGCCGCAGGGAGCCCCGGCGAAGGCCGACGGCGTCCAGGCGGGGCTGCCGGACGCGGCCGGGGGCCTCATGACGGCCGAGTCCGCGGCCGCCTCCGCCGTGAACGCCGACCTCGCCCCGCTCGGCGCCACCTCCGTCACCGCCCTCGACCGGGCGCACACCCAGGCGGACCTCGTCGCCGCGCAGGGCGGTGACGTCACCAGGGCCAGGCCGTACATCGGGCCGCGCCCCGGCATCGTCACGCGGCGCGGCTGGGGCGCCGACGAGAGCCTGCGCGAGCGGAACTTCGCGTACACCAGGACCGTCAAGGCGGCCTTCGTGCACCACAGCGCCACCGGCAACAACTACAGCTGCTCGCAGGCGCCCTCCGTCCTGCGCAGTATCTACCGCTACCACGTCAAGAGCAGCGGCTGGCGCGACTTCGGCTACAACTTCGCCGTCGACAAGTGCGGAAACATCTACGAAGGCCGTGCCGGGGGAGTGGCCAAGGCGGTCCTCGGCGCGCACACTCTCGGTTTCAACAGCAACAGCATGGGCATCGCCGTCCTCGGCACGTTCACCAGCGCCGGCCCGCCCAAGGCGGCGGTGACCGCGGTCGCGAAGCTCACCGCGTGGAAGCTCGGCCTGTTCGGCGCGAATCCCCGCGGCAAGACGTATCTGAAGTCGGGCGGTGGCAACCTCTACCGGAAGGGCAGCAACGTCAGGCTCAACGTGATCTCCGGCCACCGGGACGGGTTCGCCACGGAGTGCCCCGGCCGCCTGTTGTACAAGAAGCTCGGCACGGCTCGGTCCGCGTCGGCCCGCTACCAGGGCCGCTGAGGTCGTCCTGCCGGGGCCGCCGAGGTCCCTCGCCCCGCAGAGCCGCTCATCCATCTGCATACACTGGCCGGCCGACACGAAACCTCGGCCGGCCCCAGCAGGAAGCAGAGACGACAGGTGACAGAAGCGATCCTCCTGGTCGGCGGCAAGGGCACCCGGCTGCGTCCGCTCACGGTGAACACACCCAAGCCGATGGTCCCGGCGGCCGGTGTCCCCTTCCTCACCCACCAGCTGGCCCGTGCCCGCGCGGCGGGCGTCGACCACATCGTGCTCGCCACCTCCTACCTCGCGGAGGTCTTCGAGCCGTACTTCGGCGACGGCTCGGCGCTCGGCCTCCACATCGAGTACGTGACCGAGGAGGAACCCCTCGGCACCGGCGGCGCCATCCGCAACGTCGCCTCGCGCCTGCGCTCCGGCCCCCAGGACCCCGTCCTGGTCTTCAACGGCGACATCCTCACGGGCCTGGACATCCGCGCCCTGGTCGCCGAGCACGAACGGGTCGACGCGGACGTCTCGCTGCACCTCACGAAGGTCTCCGACCCGCGGGCGTACGGTCTGGTCCCCACCGACCCGACCGGGCGCGTCACCGCCTTCCTGGAGAAGCCGCAGACCCCGCAGGAGATCGTCACCGACCAGATCAACGCGGGCGCGTACGTGTTCCGGCGCTCGGTCATCGACACCATCCCCGCGGGGCGCCCCGTCTCCGTGGAACGCGAGACGTTCCCCGACCTCCTCGCCTCCGGCGCCCACCTCCAGGGCATGGTCGACTCCACCTACTGGCTGGACCTCGGCACCCCCCAGGCCTTCGTACGCGGCTCCGCCGACCTCGTCCTCGGCCGCGCCCCGTCCCCCGCCGTGCCCGGCCGCTGCGGCGACCGCCTCGTCCTGCCCTCCGCCCGCGTCGCCTCCGGCGCCAAGCTCACCGGCGGCACGGTGGTCGGCGAGGACGCCGTCGTGGGGGAGGGGGCCCGACTGGTCGGCAGCACGGTGCTCTCCGGCGCGGTCATCGAGCCCGGCGCCGTCATCACCGACTCCCTCATCGGTGCCCGTGCCTCGGTCGGGGCCCGTTCGGTGCTCTCCGGTGCGGTGGTGGGCGACGGGGCGTTCGTCGGCGCCGACAACGAGCTGCGGGACGGGGTCCGCATCTGGTGCGAGGCCCGCCTCCCGGCAGGCTCGGTCCGCTTCTCCTCCGACCAGTAGCCGTCCCGCCGATCGGCGCTCCGCGCCTCGTCCTCAAACGCCGGACGGGCTCTCTCCCACCCACCCGCCCAAACCTGCACCGGCCTGCTCAACAGCCCGGCACCATCAGCCTCGAAGCAGCTCACGCACAGCGCCTCTCCGGCCCACCCCGCGGAGCCTTCCGGCCCGCCCCGGGGAAGTTTCAGCCTGCCTCGGCGTAGTTGTTTTCAGCCCGTCCGGCGTTTGAGGACGAGGCGCGGAGCGCCGATCGGGGGCGGACCGTCCCGCCCGCCACGGGATACCCACCCCCGGGGTCCAGGGGCGGAGCCCCGGTTTCGGGAAGGGGCGGGATTGGGGAGAGCCCACCACGTACCCTCGACGGATGTCGTCCCGGTTCGTCCCCCACCCCACCCGCACCACCGTGCGCGGCGGCGAAACGACGATCCCCCAAGGCGCTCCCCGCCAGAACACCGCAGCGGCAACCCGCACCTGGAAACCCCCCACCCCCCTGAACCTGAGCCTCACCCTCGGCCCCCTCCGCAGGGGCCCCGCGGACCCCACCTTCCGCACCACCCCCGACGGCTCCGTCTGGCGAGCCACCCGCACCCCCGAGGGCCCGGCCACCCTCCGCGTGGCCCTGCGCGCGGACACGGCGGAGGCGGAGGCCTGGGGCCCGGGCGCGGACTGGGCCCTGGACGGCCTCCCGAGCCTCCTCGGGGCCCTGGACACCCCGGAGGACTTCGAGCCCCGCCACCGCCTGGTCGCGCAGACCGAGCGCCGCCGCCAGGGCCTGCGCCTGCTCCGCACGGGCCTGGTGATGGAGACCCTGATCCCGTCGATCCTGGAGCAGAAGGTCACGACGGACGAGGCGTACCGCGCCTGGCGTCTCCTGGTCCGCAAGTACGGCGAACCGGCCCCGGGACCGACCCCCGCCCAGGCCCGTATGCACGTGATGCCGGACCCGCGCACGTGGTCACGCATCCCGTCCTGGGAGTGGCACAAGGCGGGCGTGGACAACAAGCGCGCGTCGACGATCCTGCGCGCGGCACGGGTGGCCCCCCGCCTGGAGGAGGCGGCGGCGATGGACCCCGTGGCGGCCCGCGCCCGCCTCGAACTGATCCCCGGCATCGGCCCCTGGACCTCCGCCGAAACCGTCCAGCGCAGCAACGGCGCCCCCGACGAGGTGACGGTCGGCGACCTCCACCTCCCCGGCATCATCGGCTACGCCCTGGCCGGCGACCGCACCGCGGACGACCCCCGCATGCTGGAACTCCTCGCCCCCTACCAGGGCCAACGCCACCGAGCAGCCCGCCTGATCCTCCTGAGCGGCCACACCCCACCACGCCGCGCCCCAAGAATGCGCAAGGGAAACATCGCAGCGCTCTGACGGCAGCCTTTCAGCCCGTCCGGCGTTTGAGGACGAGGCGCGGAGCGCCGATCGGGGGCGGACCGTCCCACCCGAAGGGGACACCCGCCCCCGGGGCCCGGGGCGGAGCCCCGGTTTCGGGAAGGGGCGGGACTGGGGAAAGCCCCGCAGGGCCCTACCGCACAGCCACGAACCCCTCACCCCCCCGCCCCACCCGCTCCGCCGCAGGCGAAGCCGCATGACCCACAGCAACAGCCCCCATCGGATCCCAGTCCCCAGGAAGCTCAAGAGCCCCGCGCACGACATCCCGACAGAACATCGTCGACGACACCCACGCGGACCCGAGCCGCTCCCCGGCCAACGCGACCAGGAAGTTCTGCACCCCGGCCCCGGCGGCGACGACGAACATCTCCCGCTCGGCCCCGTCCCGCCGGGCGTCCCCGTACGTATGGGCGCCGTCCATGACGAGGCACGGCACCACGAGGTAGGGCGCCTTCCGCAGCACGTCCCCGCGCCGCACCCGCCGGGCGATGGCGTCCTCGGACTTCCCGTCCCCCCGCAGATCGGCGATCCAGGCGTCCCGCATGGCGTCGAGCAGCCGTACGCGCGACTCCTCGGACTCCAGGAGCACGAACCGCCAGGGGGTGGTGTGGTGCGGCGCGGGCGCGATGACGGCGGCGGCGACGGCGCGTCGTACGGCTCCGGGGTCGACGGGTTCGTCGGTGAACTCCCGGACGGTCCGCCGCAGCGACAGCGCCTCGCGCACGGCCTCGGACGTACCGAGCCGGAACATGTCGTCCCGGGCGTTGCGCACGAGGGCCCGAGCCCCGAGCTCGGAGGCCGCCGACTCCGGGCCGTCCGGGGAACCCGGGGCGCCTTCCGCGGAGGAGCGCTCGGTGAAAGAGCCATCCTCGGAGGAGCGCTCGGCGAAAGAGCCTTCCGCGGAGGAGCGCTCCGCGGCAGAGCCACCCGCGAAAGAGCGCTCCACACCCCCGTGGGCGACAACCACATGCCCGAGCCCCCGCACGACGGCGACCGGCAACCCCGTCGCCTTCCCCTTGACGAGGTCCCCGGCGGCGGCCAGCTCGTCGGCGGTGGCGATGACGGTGGCGACGAGCGGATTGCCGAACGCGTCCGTGCCGCCGCGCAGGTCGTCGAGGACCCGCACGCCCGCGGCCCCGATGGCGACGTCGGTGAGTCCGGCCCGCCAGGGCCGTCCGAAGGTGTCGGTGACGATGACGCCGACGTCGACGCCGAGCGCGTCCCGCAGGCCCTGGCGGACGGCGCGGGCGGAGGCGTCGGGGTCCTCGGGGAGCAACAGGACGGTTCCGGCGGGGGTGTTGGAGGCGTCGACCCCGGCGGCGGCCATCACGAGGCCCTGCCGGTTCTCGACGATGCGCAGCGTCCCGCGCCGGGCGACGACGCGTACGGTCTCGGCGTCGATGGCCGCTTCCCGGTCGGCCGCGGCGACGACGCGTCCCTCGGCCTTGCTGACGATCTTCGAGGTGACGAGCACGACGTCCCCGTCGGCGAGCCCGGGCTCGGCGGCGGCGATCAGCTTCGCGACGTCGTCCCCGCGCCGCACCTCGGGAATCCCGCCCACGGCCCACACCCGAAACCCGGGCACGTCCCTGTCCCCGTGCCCCGCCCGATCCCCGGCGTCCCGGAAGCCCGCAGCACCCGCTCCCGCGGACCCCGCCGCGCCCGCCTCCGTGGAGCCCACAGCATCCGCCTCCGTGGAGCCCACAGCATCCGCCCCCACGGAACCCGCCCCCTCACCCCCCATCAAGCCCGCACCTCCTCAGCCAGCGCCAGCGCCTCCCGCGCCATCGCCGTCGTGGCGTCCTCGTCCGTCATCAGGAGCGGGATGGCCCGGCACCGGATCCCGGCGGACTCGACGCGCTCGACGGTGCCCGCGTCCACCGTGTCGACGAGCCAGCCGTCGAGGAGGCCGCTGCCGTAGTGCTCGGCGACGGCGGCGGCGGTGGTCTCCACGCCGACGGCGGCGAGGACCTTGTCGGCCATGCCGCGCACGGGTGCGTCGCCGACGATGGGGGAGAGGCCGACGACGGGGACCCCGGCCTCGGCGATGGCCTCGCGGATGCCGGGCACGGCGAGGATCGTGCCGACGCTCACGACGGGGTTGGACGGCGGGAACAGCACGACGTCGGCCTCGGCGATGGCTTCCAGGACGCCGGGCGCGGGCTTGGCCTGCTCGGCGCCGACGGGCACGATCGCGTGCGCGTCCACGGAGGCCCGCAGCCGCACCCAGTACTCCTGGAAGTGCACGGCCTTGCGCTCGCCGTCGAGCTCGATGCCGACGTGCGTCTCGACGCGGTCGTCGGACATGGGGATGAGCCGCACGCCGGGCTGCCAGCGCTCGCACAGCGCCTCGGTGACGGCGCTGAGGGGGTATCCGGCGGCGAGCATCTGCGTGCGCACGATGTGCGTGGCGAAGTCCCGGTCGCCGAGCCCGAACCAGTCGGGTCCGACGCCGTACGCCCCGAGTTCCTCCTTGACCTTGAAGGTCTCGTCGGTCCGCCCCCAGCCCTGTTCCTCGTTGATGCCGCCCCCGAGCGTGTACATCACCGTGTCCAGGTCGGGGCAGACCTTCAGGCCGAACAGGTGGATGTCGTCACCGGTGTTGCCGATGACCGTGATCGCCGCGTCGGGCGCGGCCTTCTTGAGGCCGCGGAGGAAACGGGCGCCGCCGATGCCGCCGGCCAGAACCACAATGCGCATGCGCCCAGCATCGCAGGCGGGTACGACATCGTGTCAGGCGGTCACGGGATTCAGGCGGTCACGGGATCGTGCGGCGCCCGGGCCTCGCAACGGGCCGTGTGCATCGGCATCTCGGTGAGGCCGGGGTAGTACACGTGCAGGCTCACGGCCGGTTCGAGGGAGTCGTTGACGACCTCGTGCACGTACCCGGGTGCGAAGACGCGCTGCGCGCCGGCGCCCAGGGCGCGCGCGGCGCGCTCCGTACGCTCCGTCAGTTCGCCCTCGAGGACGGTGAGTACGCCGCTGGAGCGCCCGTGGTCGTGGGAGCCGCTGCCCTGTCCGGGCACCCACGACAGGAGCCACACCTCGTAGCCGGGCCCGGTGCGCAGGCGGTGGTACCAGCGGGTGGCGGCGTCGTACTGGACGAGGGGTGCCCACTGGGAGCGGTCGGCGGCGATGGCGCGGGCGAGGCCCGCGAACTCGGCGACGGTGACGGGGTGCTCGCGTGCGGGCTGGAGGAGGTGCGGGACTTCGAGGATGTCGCCGGCGATCTGGAGGTCGCTGTCGCTGTTCATGGTGCGGTGGTTCCTCAACGTGTGAGTGCTGGGGTGTCGCAGGATGGGGGTCGTACGAAGCCGTGCGATGTGCGATTCGGGCGAGCTGTACGAAGCGGTACGACGCCGTGCGAGGAAGTCGTACGAGGGGGAGTGGCTCAACAGCCGGAGGCGTGCCTCAACAGCTGGAACAGATGTCCGTACAGCGACAGCGCGCGGGGGCAGCACCGGAAGACCCGCCAGTGCGGGTCACGGAAAGCGCCAAGTTCGCGAGCATGCCCACCAGGACAGCGGCTCACACCCTTGGTGTCAACTCGACGTCCGAATTGTGGACAATGTTTCACCTCATCCGGTTCCCCTGAGCGGCGAAAGGTTTGTGCAGTCGCCCCCTGGGACACATGCCGCATCAACCAGCGCTCGCGGGCGCGTCAACCGGCGCGTCAACCGGCGCTCGTCCGCCGTTGTGATCCTGTGATCCGAATGTGATCCGGTTCGCTTCGGTGTCGTCCGATGCAACGGGAGTGAGTGCCGTGGCGTCCCTGTCGTTGAGGTCACTGAGTGCCCATGACAGGGCGGGCGGCGGACCGGCCGCTGGCAGGTGTCACGTTTTAGGTAGATTTGAACACTTTCCGCAAAGCCTTGGTTCCGCAGAGTGAATAAGGGGCCCAATAGCAGATCTCGGCTTGACTGGCCCGGATCGGCACACTTGTAATTTCACTCGTGTCGTTCAGCCGAAATCGGTAACGGCAGCATCACGGGGACGCGAAGACAGACGAGGGGCGCACATGACCGAGCTGGTTCAGGAACTGCTGGTCGAGGACGCGGACGAAGAAATCGGCTGGCAGGAGCGCGCACTGTGCGCCCAGACCGACCCCGAGTCCTTCTTTCCCGAGAAGGGCGGCTCCACGCGCGAGGCCAAGAAGGTCTGCCTCGCCTGCGAGGTCCGCTCCGAATGCCTTGAGTACGCGCTTGCGAACGACGAACGCTTCGGCATCTGGGGCGGCCTCTCGGAGCGCGAACGCCGCCGCCTGAAGAAGGCGGCCGTCTAGCCCGACGGCCGTCCGCCCCCGCCCCGGGGCCGTACGACCGCCGACGCCCGATCCTCCGCATTGCCCCCTTCGAGCGGCACTCACACCCCTTGTCGCCGCTCGTCGCCGTACAACGAACAGCCCGTCGCCCAAGGGTTATCCACAGGCGGCGGGCTGTTGTGGTGCCAGCCGTTAGTGTGGGGCCCCGTCCGAGACGCCACAGCGCCCCCACGGGGCGCGGGCGTCCACCGCAGTCCAGCGAACCGGGGCCCGTACCTCGATGTCCGTGCACAGCCACCCGGCAGCCCACGAAGGCGCTGCCGCCGGGTTCGACCCGTCCCGCGCGGCCGGCTTCGACCCGGCAAGCCCACCCGAGTTCCCGCGGCATGTCGTCACCGCCGTGCTCGTCTCCCACGACGGCGCCCGCTGGCTGCCCGACGCCGTCGCCGGACTCCTCGGCCAGGACCGCCCCGTGCAGAACGCGATCGCGGCCGACACCGGCAGCGCCGACGACTCCGCGCGCCTGCTCACCGAGGCCCTCGGCCCCGACCGCGTGCTGCACCTGGCCCGCCGCTCCGGCTTCGGCACCGCCGTCGACGAGGCGGTCCGCACGGCCCCCGTGCTCACCCCCGAGGACCTGCCCTACCTCAAGCGCCCCAGCGGCTGGGACCCGGTGAGCCGCAGCTGGCGCGACGAGGCGTACGACATGCCGGAGCTGCCGCACGGCGAGCCCGAGCAGTGGCTGTGGCTCCTGCACGACGACTGCGCGCCCGAGCCCGGCGCCCTCGCCGAGATGCTGCGCGCCGTCGAGAACGAACGCGAGCTCGGCCAGGACACCCAGGACATCGCGATCGTCGGCCCCAAGCTCCGCGGCTGGTACGACCGCAGGCAGCTCCTCGAGGTCGGCGTCTCCATCGCCCACTCCGGCCGCCGCTGGACCGGCCTCGACCGGCGCGAGCAGGACCAGGGCCAGCACGACCACGTGCGGCCCGTGCTCGCCGTCTCCACCGCCGGGATGCTGGTCCGGCGCGAGGTCTACGAACAGCTCGGCGGCTTCGACCGGCGACTGCCCCTGATGCGCGACGACGTCGACCTGTGCTGGCGCGCGCACACCGCGGGGCTGCGCGTCCTGGTCGCCCCGGACGCCGTCGTGCGGCACGCCGAGGCGGCCTCGCGCGAGCGCCGCACCGTCGACTGCGTGGGCCGCACGGCCACCTCGCCGCACCGCGTGGACAAGGCCGGCGCGGCGTACACCCTGCTGGTGAACTCCCGCACGGCGGTGCTGCCCTGGGTCTTCGTGCGGCTCGTCGTCGGCACGGTCCTGCGCACCCTCGCCTACCTGGTCGGCAAGGCCCCCGGCCAGGCGCTCGACGAAGTCGCCGGGCTCTTCGGCACGTTGCTGCGGCCCGAGCGGATCCTCGCCGGACGCAAGAAGCGCGGCAAGCCGGTCGTCGAGGCCAGCGAGACCCGGCCGCTGTTCCCGCCGCCCGGCGCCACGGTCCGCGCCACCGTCGAGCAGGTCGCGAGCAACCTGGTCGGCCGCTCCGACCCCGAGGTCTCGGCCGCGGGACGGCACGGCGGCGCCGTCGAGTCCGGACCCGGCGGCGACGACGCCGACTTCCTGGAGATCGAGCAGTTCGCCCGCCTCAAGCGCGTCGCCCGCAAGCCCGGACCCGTGCTCTTCGTAGTACTCCTCTTCGTCTCGCTCGTCGCCTGCCGGGCCCTGCTCGGCGGCGGCGCGCTCGCGGGCGGGGCGCTCCTTCCCGCGCCCGCCGACGCCTCCGGGCTGTGGTCGCGGTTCCTGGACGGCTGGCATCCGGTGGGCATCGGCGGCACCGGGAACGCGCCGCCCTACCTGGCGCTCCTCGGCTCCCTCTCGACCCTCCTGCTCGGCTCCAGCGGCCTCGCCGTCACGGTGCTCCTGGTCGGCTCGGTGCCCCTCGCGGGCTTCACGGCGTACTTCGCGTCGCGGCCGCTGGTCGAGTCCCGCCTCCTGCGCGCGTGGGCGTCCGTCGCGTACGCCTTCCTGCCCGCCGCCACGGGCGCGCTCGCGGGCGGGCGCATCGGCACGGCCGTCCTCGCGATCCTGCTGCCGCTCATCGCCCGCGCGGCCGTCTCGGCCAGCGGCCTGGCCGCCCCCGACGGCACGCGCGGCAGCTGGCGCGCCACCTGGGCGTACGCGCTCCTGCTGACCGTCACGACCGCCTTCACGCCGATCGTGTGGCCCATCGCGCTCGTCCTCGGCCTGGCGCTGCTCGCGGTGCACCGCCGCGACCTCGCCGGGTACGGCCCCCGGTTCCTCGCCGCGCTCGGCACGCCCCTGCTCGTGCTCGCGCCCTGGTCGCTCTCGCTGCTGCCGTTCGGCTTCTTCAAGGAGGCCGGGCTCGAGTACGGCACGGGCGCCGCGTCGGCGCTCGACCTGCTCGGCGCCAGCCCCGGCGGACCCGGCACCGTCAGCGGCCTGCTGCTCATCGGCGTCGTCCTCGCCGCCCTCGGCGCGCTCCTGCGCGGCGAGCGGCAGGCGGCGATCCGGACGGCCTGGGCCGTCGCCCTGGTGGCGCTGGTCTTCGCGGCCCTGTCGAACGGCTCGGCGTGGGCGGGCCCGGCCACGCTCGCGTACGGCATCGCGCTGCTCGCCGCCGCCGCCCTCGGCGCCGACGGGGCCCGCGCGCGGGTCGCCGAGCAGAGCTTCGGCTGGCGGCAGCCGGTCGCCGCGCTCATCGCCTTCGCCGCGGCCGCGGGCCCGCTGCTCGCCGCCGCCGGGTGGATGATCGGCGGCGCCGACGGCCCCCTGGAGCGGCGCGACCCGGTGCAGGTGCCCGCGTTCGTCGCCGAGGAGAGCGGCACCCAGGACCAGGCCCGCACCCTCGTCCTGGACAGCGCCACGGCCGCCGAGGTGTCCTACACCCTCGTCCGTGGCGCGGGCGCCCGCCTGGGCGACGCCGAACTCGCCGCGGCCGACGGCACCGACGAGCGGCTCGACCGGATCGTCGGCCGCCTCCTCGCGGGCTCCGGCGCCGACCAGGCCGACCAGCTCGGCGGCTACGCCGTGCGCTACGTCCTCGTCCGCGACGGCGCCCCCCGCCAGCTGAGCCGCACCCTCGACGCCACCCCCGGTCTGACCCGGCTCAGCCAGGAGGACGGCAGCGCCCTGTGGCGCGTGGACCGGCAGGTCGCCCGCGCCGCCATCGTGCCGAAGTCCGGCGACCCGGAGCCGGTGGCCGCGGGCCCCGTCGAGCTGCACACCCGCATCCCCGCGGGCAAGGAGGGCCGCGTCCTGCGCCTGGCCGACTCGGCCGACCCGGGCTGGTCGGCCACCCTGGACGGCCGCGCGCTGACCCGGACGACCGTCGACGGCTGGGCGCAGGGCTTCGAACTGCCCCCGACCGCGGGCCGCCTCGACGTCACGTACGAGCCGACGGCAGGACACACGGGCTGGCTGTGGGCGCAGGGCGCGCTCGCCGTGGTCCTGGTGGTCCTCGCGCTGCCCGGGCGGCGCAGGGACGTCGACGACGACCTGCCCGAGGAGCCCGTCCTTCCCGCCCAGGCGGTCACGGGCGAGGGCCGCAGGGCACGCAGGCTGCGCGCCCAGGGCGAGGCGGCCGACGGCCCCGACGCCGAGGCGCCGGGGGCGGAGGGCCTGGGCGCCGTCCCGGCCCAGCACACCCCGGACCAGGCCGGGGCTCCCGGGTACGACGGGTGGCAGACCCCCGCCCCGGCGGGCGCCGACCACGGCGCGTACGGCGGCGAACAGGCCTACCAGGGCGGGCAGTACGGCTCCTACGGACAGCCGTACCAGGCCGACCCCTACCAGGCGGGCCCCGGCGGCGCCGCGCCCGGCGGCCAGTACGACCCGTACGCCTACGGCGGCTCCTACGGAGGCGACCAGCCGGGCTACGGCCAGACGTACGACCCGGCGGGCGGCACCGGCACCGGCGGCGTCCCCGGCCCGGCCGGTCCCCCGGACCCGACGGGCGCCGCGGGCCCCGCGGACACCGGCTACGCCCAGCAGCTCCCGCCGATGCCCCCGCAGTCCCCGCCGATGCCGCCGCGGCCCCCGCGCGGCCCCGACAGTGAGCGTCCCGACGGGAGCCAGCAGTGAACCGCACCACCGTGTCCCTGATCGCCGCGACCGCCGCCCTGGCCGCCGTCACCGGCTTCGCCTCGGTCAACGCCCCCGACGGCGGTGACGACGCCGCGAAGACCGCCAAGCGGCTGCCCGTGGAGCGCACCAGCCTGCTGTGCCCCGAGCCCAGCACGTCCGACCTCGCGGAGACGAGCTACACCGCCTTCACGCCCTCCTCCGGGGGCGCCGCGAGCGGCGGCAAGGCCGAACTGCTCCCGGCCCCCAAGGTCCTGACGGACACCCACCAGGGCGGCAAGGACCGCACGAAGGGCCTCAAGCCGTTCCTGACCCAGAAGTCCCCGGGCAAGCCCGTGACCGGCGAGGAGTCCGGCGCCGAGGCACCCGCGCTCGTGGGCAGCGCCGACGGCGCCCTCGCGCCCGGCTGGACCGTCCAGCAGACCACCACGGTCAGCGCGGGCTCCGGGCGCGGCGTCCAGGGCGCCAACTGCGTCGCCCCCGACACGGAGTTCTGGTTCCCGGGCGCCAGCACCGCCAAGGGCCGCAGCGACTACATCCACCTCACCAACCCGGACGACTCGGCGGCCGTCGTGGACGTCGAGCTGTACGGCCGCGACGGGAGCATCAAGGCCGACGTCGGCCAGTCCATCCAGATCCAGCCGCACTCCAGCGTCCCGGTGCTGCTCTCGACGCTCACCGGCAAGCCGTACACGAACATCACGATGCACGTCGCCGCGCGCAGCGGGCGCGTGGCCGCCGCCGTGCACTCCTCGGACGACAAGCTCGGCGGCGACTGGCTGCCCGCCTCCACCGACCCGGCCCCCGGCCTGGTCCTGCCCGGCATCCCCAAGGACGCCACGTCGGTGCGTCTGGTCGCCTTCGCGCCCGGCTCCGAGGACGCGGACCTGAAGGTGCGCCTCGCCTCGCCGACGGGCGAGATCACCCCGGCGGGGAACGAGACGCTGCACGTGAAGTCCGGCATGACGGCCGCCGTCGACCTGGGCGACGTCACCAGGGGGGAGGCCGGTTCGCTGCTCCTGACGCCCACGGAGGACGCGGTGCCCGTGGTCGCGGGGCTGCGCGTCACGCGCGGCAAGGGCGACAAGCAGGAGACGGCGTTCATCCCGGCGACGAGCGCCGTCGGCGACCGCGCCACGGTCGCCGACAACCGCGCCAAGGGCTCAACGCTCTCCCTGGTGGCCCCCGGGAAGACCGGCCGCGTGAAGGTCACCGCGTCGGCGGGCACGGAGGCGGGGGAGCCCGTCACGAAGACGTACACGGTCAAGGGCGGTACGACCCTCGCGGTCGACCCGCCGGTCCCGTCCGGCCTCAAGGGGGCCTACGCCCTCACCCTGGAGACCCAGTCCGGCGGCCCCGTGCACGCGGCCCGGATGCTGGAGCTCCCGGAGAACGGCATCCCCATGTTCACGATCCAGACGCTGCCGGACGACCGGGGGATGGTGGCCGTTCCGGAGGCGGAGCAGGACCTGGACGTGCTGCAGAAGTGAGGCCGGGGGCTGCCCGCGGGCCCCGGCCTACTCCTCGCCGTAGCGCGGGTCCACCGACTCCGGTGAGAGGCCGAGCAGCTCAGCCACCTGCTCCACGACCACTTCGTGGACCAGCGCGGCCCGCTCGTCCCTGCCCTTGGTGCGGATCTCGACCGGCCGTCTGTAGATCACGACCCGCGCGGGCCGCCCCTCGGAGGCCGAGATCGTCCCGCCGAGGGGCACCGTCCCGGCGCCCCACTCCTCGTCACCGGCGTCCCCGCCGATGGTGGGCGGCACGTCGAGCACCAGGAAGTCGATCTCGGTGAGCTGCGGCCAGCGTCGCTCCAGGCGCTCCACGGAGTCCTGCACGAGGTCCGTGAAGGCCTCCGCGCGGCTGGCCGAGAGCGGTACCTGGGGAGGCGCCACGGGGCCGCGCATGCCCCTGCCGTGACGGTCGCGTCGGCGGGGCCTCGGCTCACTGGAGCGGGGTTGTACGGGGTCGTCCATCACTGGGGAAGCCTAGTCCTCGAGATCGCCCTTTCCGCACGGAGCACGGCATGTCGCTTCCTGACCATTCCAGCCAAGCTTGGGCTCGATTGCGTATCTCTCCGGGACCGTCGATCTCGCGACGATTGGCCGCATTTGTACCGAGTGGTGACCGCGTTCAACACCGCAGGTCCCTCTGGCCTCTTGCGTCTTCGCAGGTCAGCGGCGCGCCTGCGGGTGCCCCTGTGCGCGGGATCACAGCACGACACGGGGGAGTGACCTCATGGAGAGTCGTCGCGGCCCGCTCAAGAGTGCGGTACCGTCCAACGTCGTGAGCCCTGTACGTCGCTGTTCGCGCACCGCTTGCGGCCGTCCCGCCGTCGCGACGCTGACGTACGTCTACGCCGACTCGACCGCGGTCCTCGGCCCCCTCGCCACCTACGCCGAACCCCACTGCTACGACCTGTGCGCCGAGCACTCCGAGCGCCTCACCGCGCCGCGCGGCTGGGAGGTCGTCCGTCTCGCCGACGGCTCAGGGCCGTCCCGGCCCAGCGGCGACGACCTGGAAGCGCTCGCCAACGCCGTGCGGGAGGCGGCGCGGCCGCAGGAACGGGCTGCGGAGGCCGGCGGGAGCGGGTCGCGGGGAGCGGACCCGATGGAGGTCGGGCGCCGCGGACACCTGCGGGTGCTGCGCTCGCCGGACTCCTGAACGGCGTCCCCGTAGAGCCGGACTCCTGAACGACGTCCCCGTAGAGAACGACTTCTCCGTAGAGCGTCGTCATTCACTCTTGAACAACCCATCCCGCACGCCCCATTGACGGGCCGTTGGCGCGGACACGACCATTCCCCCCAGCCGTGAGAGATCGCCTTCCACATCACGGAATTCGGGGAGGCCCCTGTGTACGTCCAGGAACTGGAGCCCGTCGCCGACTCGCTCGGCCTGTCCGCCCTCGTCGCGACCCTGCCCCTGCTCACCGTCCTCGTCCTGCTCGGCGCCGTCCGCATGAAGGCACACCGCGCGGGACTCATCGGCCTCGCGGTCGCCGCCGCCGTCGCCTGGCTCGCGTACGGCATGCCGCTCGGCCAGACCGCGTCCAGCGCCGCCCAGGGCGCCGTCTTCGGGCTCTTCCCCATCCTGTGGATCGTCGTCAACGCCCTGTGGGTGTACCGGATGACCGTCCACACCCGGCACTTCGACGTCCTGCGCCGCTCCTTCGGGCGGCTCTCCGACGACCCGCGCATCCAGGCACTCGTCATCGCCTTCTGCTTCGGCGCGCTCCTGGAAGCACTCGCCGGCTTCGGCGCGCCCGTCGCGATCTGCTCGGTGATGCTGGTCGCGCTCGGCTTCGACCCGGTGCGCGCCGCGGTCGTCGCCCTCGTCGCCAACACCGCGCCCGTGGCCTTCGGCGCCATGGGCACCCCCGTCGTGACCCTCGCCCAGGTCACCGGCATCCCCCTGGACACCGTCGCCACCGTCGTCGGCCGCCAGACCCCGCTGCTCGCCCTCGTCGTACCGCTCCTCCTGGTCGCCCTCGTCGACGGGCGGCGCGGCCTGCGCGAGACCTGGATGCCCGCCGCGGCCTGCGGACTCGCCTTCGCCGCCGCCCAGTTCGCGGCCTCCAACTACGTCTCCGCGCAACTGGCCGACATCGGGGCGGCCTTGGCGGGCGCGGGGGCGCTCGTCGCCGTCCCCGGCGCCCGCAGACCGGCCGCCGAACCCGTCCGCGCCGCCGTCCTGACCGGCGCCCGCAGCACGGACCTGGACCACGACGACCCGCGCCCGGACGTGGTGCGCGCCTACGCCCCGTACGCCCTCATCGTCGCGATCTTCTCCGTCGCCCAGATCCCGCCCGTGAAGGACTTCCTCGCCGAGGCCACCCGCACCTTCGACTGGCCCTTCCTGAACGTCGCCGACCCGGCGGGCGACCCGGTCGGCGGCAACGTCTTCTCGCTGCCCGTCGTGTCCACCGGCGGCACGCTCGTGCTCCTCGCGGGCGTCGGCACGGCGGTCGTCCTCGGCGTCCACGCGCGCGTGGCGGTGCGCGAGTGGCTGGCGACCGTGCACGAACTGCGGTTCGCGATCCTCACCGTGACGAGCGTGCTCGGGCTCGCGTACGTCATGAACCTCTCCGGACAGGCCGCCACCATCGGGCACTTCGTCGCCGACGCGGGCGCGGGCCTCGCCTTCCTGTCGCCGGTGCTCGGCTGGTTCGGCGTCGCCGTGTCCGGCTCCGACACCTCCGCCAACGCGCTGTTCGGCTCGCTCCAGGTGACGGCCGCCGAGCAGTCGGGGCTCTCGCCCGAGCTCCTCGCCGCCGCGAACAGCTCGGGCGGCGTCCTCGGAAAGATGATCTCCCCGCAGAACCTGACGATCGCCTGCGCGGCCGTCGGGCTCGCGGGCAAGGAGGGCGACCTGCTGCGCAAGGTGCTGCCCTGGAGCATCGGGCTGCTCCTGGTGATGTGCCTCATCGTGGTCGGCCAGAGCACGGCGGTGCTGGGGTGGATGCTGCCCTGACGGGACCCCGCTCCGGTGCCCCTGACGAGAAGCCGCCCGGTGCCCCTGACGGGATGCCGCCCTGGCACCGCTTCCGGTTCGGCGTTGCGGGTAGTTTGTTGCCACCGACGAGGGCTTGCCGAGCTCCCTGAACCTTGCAGAGAGGGTTGCCGTGACTGCTGACCTGTCCCAGCTCGTGAAGGCGTACGACGTGCGCGGGGTGGTCCCGGACCAGTGGGACGAGTCCCTGGCGGAACTGTTCGGAGCCGCCTTCGCGAAGGTGACGGGCGCGGCGGCGATCGTCGTCGGGCACGACATGCGGCCCTCGTCGCCCGGCCTCTCGGGCGCCTTCGCGCGCGGGGCGACGGCACTCGGCGTCGACGTCACCGAGATCGGCCTGTGCTCGACGGACCAGCTGTACTACGCCTCGGGCGCCCTCGACCTGCCCGGCGCGATGTTCACGGCCTCGCACAACCCGGCGCAGTACAACGGCATCAAGATGTGCCGCGCGGGCGCCGCCCCCGTCGGCCAGGACACCGGCCTCGCCGACATCCGCGCCCTGGTCGAGCGCTGGTCGGACGAGGGTGCCCCCGCCGCCGATCCGGCGGTGACCCCCGGCACGCTCACGCGCCGCGACACCCTCAAGGACTACGCGGCGCACCTGCGCTCCCTGGTGGACCTCACCACCATCCGCCCCCTGAAGGTCGTCGTCGACGCGGGCAACGGCATGGGCGGCCACACCGTCCCCACCGTCTTCGAGGGCCTGCCCCTCACGCTCGTCCCGATGTACTTCGAGCTGGACGGCACCTTCCCCAACCACGAGGCCAACCCGCTGGACCCGGCCAACATCGTCGACCTGCAGCAGCGCGTGCGCGAGGAGGGCGCCGACCTCGGCATCGCCTTCGACGGCGACGCCGACCGCTGCTTCGTCGTCGACGAGAACGGCGACCCCGTGTCCCCCTCGGCGATCACCGCCCTGGTCGCCGCCCGCGAACTCGCCAAGCACGGCGGCTCCGGCACGGTCATCCACAACCTGATCACCTCCTGGTCGGTCCCCGAGGTCGTCCGCGAGAACGGCGGCACGCCCGTGCGCACGCGCGTGGGCCACTCCTTCATCAAGGAGGAGATGGCCAAGTCGGGCGCCATCTTCGGCGGCGAGCACTCCGCGCACTACTACTTCCGCGACTTCTGGAACGCCGACACCGGCATGCTGGCCGCGCTGCACGTCCTCGCGGCGCTCGGCGGCCAGGACGGCCCGCTGTCCGGCCTCGTCGAGCAGTACGACCGCTACGCGGGCTCCGGCGAGATCAACTCCACGGTCGACGACCAGGCGGCGCGCCTCGCGGCGATCCGGTCCGCGTACGAGGGCCAGGATGGCGTCACCATCGACGAACTCGACGGCCTGACCGTCACGTCCACGGACTGGTGGTTCAACGTCCGCGCCTCGAACACGGAGCCCCTCCTGCGCCTGAACGCGGAGGCCCGCGACGAGAAGACGATGACGCGGGTACGGGACGAGGCGCTGGCCATCATCCGAGCCTGATCCGGGCCTACCCGCACCGCACGCTGCGGGCGTCGGCCCCCCCCACGACCACGTGGGTGCGCCGACGCCGCGCGGCACGCTTGCGAGTGCGCGTCCTGGGGCGAGGTGGCGTCCTGCCTCACGTTTGTGGGCAGGCGTTCCGCACGGCGAGTAGGGGTCTCCCCTGCTCGAGCGAAGCCGAGAGCTTGGGGAAGGGTGGGCACAAACGTGCCACCGGTCCGCACTCGAAGAACAAGCGTCAGCTCCCCCCGGGCTCCGGGGCGGAAGCCCCGGCCTCGCCCCGCCCAAGGCCCCCGCCCAGCGGTACCCTGACCAGGCCACAAGCCCCACCCGCCCCACCCCGAAGGGACCCCGCACCATGCCGCTCGAAGCCGGCCTCCTGGAGATCCTCGCCTGCCCGGCCTGTCACGCCCCCCTCAAGGAGACGGACACGGAGCTGGTCTGCACGGCGAACGGCACGGACTGCGGTCTGGCCTACCCGGTCCGCGACGGCATCCCCGTCCTCCTGGTCGACGAGGCCCGCCGCCCCGAGTAACGATCGAAGAGGCGCACCGTACGAAGCCGCGACCGGCACCCCGTACGACCACCCAGCCCGCCACCCGCCGTCGCACGGCGATCGGAGGCCGCCCTCATGCTCGACGACTCGCTCCTTGACGCTCCCGAGGCCCTGGCCCGGGCCGACCTGCACGATCTGCTGCGCGGCGCCGCCGAGGCGGGCGCCCGGGTGCGGACCGCGGTCCGGCACGCCACGGAGTCCGGCCTCACGGAACTCAAGCCGGACGGCCGCCCCCGCGCCGTCCTGATCGCGGGCCCGGGCACCGCGGCGACCGGCGTGGCCGACCTCATCGGCGCGCTCGCGGGCACCGGCTGCCCCGTCGTGCGCCTCGCGCCCACCGGGGTCGCCCCCGCCGCGGGCGCCCTGCGCTGGTCCCTGCCCGGCTGGACGGGCCCCGTCGACCTGCTGCTCATCGTCACCCCGGACGGCACGGAGCCCGGCCTGACGCTCCTCGCCGAGCAGGCGTACCGCCGCGGTTGCACCGTCGTCGCGGTGGCCCCGGCCCGCACCCCGCTGGCGGAGAGCGTCGAGGGCTCGCACGGCCTGACGGTCCCGATGGCCACGTCGCCCGCGGCCGCGTACGGGACGACGTACGGCGAGGCGGAGAGCCGCGTCAGCACGCGCGAGGAGCCCACCGGCCCCAGCGACCCCACTGCCCCCGCGCAGCCGGACCCCGCCGGACCCGGAAGCCTCGGCCGCCCCGGCGCCGCCCACGGCGTACCGGAGGACCGCGGCCCGCTGACCTCCCCGCACAACGACCCGCCGGAGGCCCCCGCGGCCGCACCCGGCACCCTCTGGGCCCTGCTCACGCCGCTGCTCGTCCTCCTCGACCGCACCGGCCTCATCGCCGCCCCCGTCGACACCCTGCAGAAGGTCGCCGACCGCCTGGACGACGTCGCCGAGCGCTGCGGCCCGGCCATCACGACGTACAGCAACCCCGCGAAGACCCTCGCCACCGAACTGTCCGAGTCGCTCCCGCTGATCTGGACCGAGGGCCAGACCGCGGGCATGGCGGGCCGCCGCTTCGCCGCCGCCCTTGCCGAACTCGCGGGCCACGCCGCCCTCGCCGCCGAGCTGCCCGAGGCCCTGCCCGCGCACGCCGCGCTGCTCGCGGGCGGCATCGCGGGCGGCGCCGACAGCGACGACTTCTTCCGCGACCGCGTCGAGGAACCGGCGGTGCTGCGCGCCCGCGTGGTCCTGCTCCGCGAGCGCCCGTCCGACGCCGGTGGCCTGACCGCGGCGCCCGCCGCCCGCGAACTCACCCACAGCCACGACACCCCGCTCAGCGAGCTGGAACCGGAGGACGGCAGCGACCTGGAACGCCTCGCCGAGCTGATCGCCATCACGGATTTCGCGGCCGTTTACCTGGCGCTCGCCTCCGGGGGCCGATCATGACCGCACGCCGACCGCGACGGGTGTCCGACCTGACCGCACCCGACCGTGACCGGTGTCCGGCGTGACCGCACGCCGACCGTGACGGGCGTCCGGCGTGACCGCACGCCGACAGAGACCGGCGTCCGAAGCGACCGCACGCCGACCGAGACCGCACGCCGACCACGGGTGACCGCCCCGGCCGGGGCGACCGCACCCGCGTACCCGCACCACCCGTAAGGGAGATCTCCCCCGTGGACCGCCTCACCAACACCGTCCGCCCCTACGCCTGGGGCTCCACCACCGCCATCGCGGAACTGACCGGCGCCGAGCCGACCGGCGAGCCGCAGGCCGAGATGTGGATGGGCGCCCACCCGGGCGCACCCTCGCGCACCGAGCGCGGCCCGCTCGACGAGGTGATCGACGAGGACCCGGCGCGCGAGCTGGGCCCGCGCGCCGTCGCCAAGTTCGGCCCGCGCCTGCCGTTCCTCCTGAAGATCCTCGCCGCCGGCGCCCCCCTCTCCCTCCAGGTCCACCCGAACCTGGAGGAGGCCAAGGAGGGGTACGACGACGAGGAGCGCCGCGGCGTCCCCATCGACGCCCCGCACCGCAACTACAAGGACGCCAACCACAAGCCCGAACTGATCTGCGCGCTCACGCCGTTCGACGGACTGTGCGGCTTCCGCGCCCCCGCCGAGGCCGCCGACCTGCTCGCGGGCCTCGGAGTCGACTCCCTCAAGCCGTACGTCGACCTGCTGCACGCCAAGCCCGAGGAGGCCGCGCTGCGCGAGGTCCTGACGGCCGTGCTCACCGCCGACCCGGACGACATGGCGAAGACCGTCACCGAGGCCGCGGCGGCCGCCGAGCGCCTGGGCGGCGACTACGCCCCGTACGCCGCCGTCGCCCGCCACTACCCCGGCGACCCCGGCGTCATCGCGGCCATGCTCCTCAACCACGTCCAACTCCAGCCCGGCGAGGCCATGTTCCTCGGCGCCGGCGTCCCGCACGCCTACATCCAGGGCCTGGGCGTGGAGATCATGGCCAACTCCGACAACGTGCTGCGCTGCGGCCTCACCCCCAAGCACGTCGACGTACCCGAACTCCTGCGCGTCGTCCGCTTCGAGGCCACCGACCCCGGCGTGCTGCGCCCCGAGGCGTCGTCCGACGGCGAAGAGGTCTACGAGACGCCGATCGACGAGTTCCGCCTCTCCCGCCTCGTCCTGCCCGAGGGCGGTGCCGCGCACGACCTCACCGCCGAGACCCCGCAGATCCTGCTGTGCACGGCGGGCGAGGTCCGCGCGGGCGACATCGCCCTGACGCCGGGACAGTCCGCGTTCGTCCCCGCGGGTGAAAGGGCGGAAGTGTCCGGGACCGGCACGGTTTTCCGCGCCACTGTGGTGGCCTGAACCATCGCACGCGTCCCGTGCTGCAACAATGACCCACCGCGAAGGCCGGGCGGAGCAGCGCCCGGACGTGGGCAAAGCGTAGTGGCAACGCGTAGTGACGCAGGCGAAGGGACATCGGGCACACATGAGTGCGTCAGGCGGAACAAAGGCGATCGTGGCGGCACTCGCCGCCAATCTCGCGATCGCGGTGGCGAAGTTCGTGGCGTTCCTCTTCAGCGGCTCGTCCTCGATGCTCGCCGAGAGCGTCCACTCGCTCGCCGACTCCGGCAACCAGGGCCTGCTGCTCCTCGGCGGCAAGAAGGCCCAGCGCGAGGCGACCCCGCAGCACCCCTTCGGCTACGGCCGCGAGCGCTACATCTACGCGTTCCTGGTCTCCATCGTGCTCTTCTCCGTCGGCGGCATGTTCGCCATCTACGAGGGCTACGAGAAGATCAAGCACCCGCACGAGATCGAGCACTGGTACTGGCCGGTGGGCGTCCTGGTCTTCGCGATCATCGCGGAGTCCTTCTCCTTCCGGACGGCCATCAAGGAGTCCAACGCCCTGCGCGGCAAGCTCACCTGGACCCAGTTCGTGCGCCGCGCCAAGGCCCCCGAGCTGCCCGTCGTGCTCCTCGAGGACCTCGGCGCGCTCGTCGGCCTGATCCTCGCACTCGGCGGTGTCGGCCTCGCCCTCGCCACCGGTGACGGCGTCTGGGACGGCATCGGCACCCTGTGCATTGGCGTCCTGCTCATCCTCATCGCGGTCGTCCTCGCCGCCGAGACCAAGTCGCTGCTCCTCGGCGAGGCCGCGGGCACCGAAGAGGTCGCGAAGATCGAGCAGGCCCTGGTCGACGGCGACACCGTCACCGGCGTCATCCACATGCGCACGCTCCACCTCGGCCCCGAGGAACTCCTCGTCGCCGCCAAGGTCGCCGTCCAGCACGACGACACGGCCCGC
The DNA here is from genome assembly GCF_042677545.1 of Streptomyces sp. NPDC127108. NCBI lineage: Bacteria > Bacillati > Actinomycetota > Actinomycetes > Kitasatosporales > Streptomycetaceae > Streptomyces > Streptomyces sp. NPDC127108. The sequence goes on from NZ_JBHXTE010000043.1 coordinate 82,494, forward strand.
GAGGTCGCCGAAGCGATCAACGCAGCCGAGGACCGCATCCGCACCGCGGTCCCCATCGCCCGCGTCATCTACTTGGAACCGGACATCTACAACGCGGACGCGGCAGCGACGGGCACGAACCCGGGCAAGGCTCCGGGCGGTCCGGGCCCCCAGCCTTCGGAAGGCGACCACTGACCTCAGCGGGCGGCCGCCGATAGCGACGGTTCGCGGACGGTTTCTGCCGCCGCTGTGGGCAGTCGTCCCGCAGGGCGGGACGGGTGGGCACAGCCCACGGTGCGGTGCACCTGACGTTTGCGCCCAGGTGGCAAGGGCCCCGCACCAGACCGGTGCGGGGCCCTTCAACGTACGGACGTCCTCACCGCACCTCGCGCAGCACCTCCAGCACAGCCCCCTCATCCGGCGCAGCCTCAAGCCGCTCCCGGAACCCCCCATCCATCAACTTCCGCGAAAGCATCGCCAGAATCCGCAGATGCTCATCACCCGCGGCCGCCTCCGGCACGGAGATCATGAAGATCAGCTTGGCCTTCGTACCGTCGAGCGCCCCCCACTCGATCCCCTCGGCGGACCGGGCGAACCCCACGACCGGCGAGGTCACCGCATCCGTCTTGGCATGCGGAATGGCGATCTCCTCCCCGAGCCCGGTGGTGCCCTGAGCCTCCCGCCGCAGCGCGGTCCGCACCAACTCCTCTACGTCGACGACCTTCCCGGTCCGCGCGAGCAGCCCGGCCATCTCCCGGATCGCGGCCTCCTTCTCGTCGGCGTCGAGCTGAACCTTGACGGTCTGCTCGGTCAGATACCCGGAGAGCACCTCACCACCGGAAGCCACCGCGGTCTCGCCGGACGCCTGAGGCGCGTCGTCCGAAGCAGCGGGCGCCGAAGCAGCGGTCGCCGACGCTGCGGCCGCCGAAGAGGCAGACGCGGCAGCGGACTTCGCGGGCGACCCCGCCCCCGAGCCGACGCCCGCGCCCACAGCCCCGGCCCCGACACCCGCGAGCACCGGCTCCGCACCCCCACTCACCCCACCGACCAACGGCTCCCCCCGCCGCTTCCGCTCACTGATGTCCACCAACGCCACCGTCGTCAGCGCCGTGACCACGGTGCCGATCGCCACGGCCACGAAGAACATCGGCACACCCCCGATCGCCCCGAGGACGGCCACGATCGGCCCACCGTGCGGCACCGCGTCCTTCACGTCCGCCAGCCCGGCGACCGCGCCGGCCACAGCTCCGCCCAGCATGTTCGCCGGAATGACCTGCGCGGGCCGCGCCGCCGCGAACGGAATCGCACCCTCCGAGATCCCGAACAAGCCCATGAACAAGGCCGCGAGCCCGGTCTCCCGCTCCTGCTCGCTGTAGAGCCGCTTGCGGATCAGCGTCGCGAGCCCCTGCCCGAGCGGCATCACCGGAATCGCCGCGGCGCACATGCCCATGACGGTCTGGTTGCCGGTGGCGATGAGCCCCGCGCCGAACAGGAACGCCGTCTTGTTGACCGGCCCGCCCATGTCGAACGCGATCATCAGCCCCAGGATCGCGCCGAGCAGGATCGCGCTCGTCCCGGTCATCCCGCTGAGCCAGTCCGTCAGATGCTCGAACACCCACGAGATGGGCTTGCCGATGACGTAGATGAAGAAGAGCCCGAGCGCGCTCGTCGCCAGAATCGGGATCACGATGATCGGCATGATCGGCTGGACGAACTTCGGGACCTTGACCTTCTTGATCCACAACACCAGATACCCGGCCAGGAACCCGGTCACGATCGCCCCGATGAACCCCGCCCCCGCCTTGGAGTCGTACAGCTCACCGGTGTTGGCGATCCACCCGCCGATCATGCCCGGCACGAGCGCGGGCCGATCCCCGATCGCGTACGCGATGTACCCCGACAGGATCGGCACCATCAGCGTGAACCCGATGACCCCGATCTGGTTCACATGCATCCAGAACGAGTCGTCGGGGATGACCAGCCCCCCCTTGGGGTCGGTGTGCCCGCCCAGGGACAACGAGATCGCGATCAGCAGACCACCGACCACGACGAACGGGATCATGTACGAGACGCCGTTCATCAGCGCCTTGTACGCGACGCTCCGCTCCCGGCCGCCGCCCGCACCCCCGCCGCCGCTCGCCGCCGCGGTGCCACCGGCGCCGCCCCCGCCCGCGTGCACGGGCGCGCTGCGCACCTGCTCGATCAGACGCTCCGGGTGACTGATGCCCTCGGAGACCCCGACGGACAGCACCCGCTTGCCCGCGAACCTCGTCAGGTCCACGTCCTTGTCGGCCGCGACGATGATGCCGTCGGCATCTCTGACATCGTTGTCAGTCAATACGTTTTCAGCCCCGATGGAGCCCTGGGTCTCCACCTTCATCTCGATGCCCTGGCTGTCGGCGGCCTGCTGGAGCTTCTCCGCCGCCATGTACGTATGGGCGATGCCCGTCGGACAGGCGGTCACCGCGAGCAGCTTCAGCCGCGGGTGCCCACTGGGGTCCCCGCCTGCCACGGGGTCGGCCGGACTGGTCACGTGGATCTCCTAACGCCTTGGCCAAAATCGATCGCGCGCATGCTCCCGATCTCCCGGCATCCTGCAACACTCGCGGACCGGTTCAAAAGCGCAAAGGTCCCGGTTCGATGGGGTCTCAGGGCCTTTGTTCCCTCCTCGATTCGGCCACAGTCCGGCACGAGGCGGGCTGGGGCGCGCTGCGCCAATCGGTGTAGATTCGTGACAGTGCCAGACGTCGCTGCTGATGGCGGTCGGGCGGTCCGCTCCTGGACCGGCCGAGGGAGAGAGGGCCTCCGACGGACTGCGCTGCGAGCGGCGGTGCACCTCTGTGCCCCGACGCCGCAGGTCAGCCATGCCCACCCTCGACCAATCACGAGGAGCAGCTCAGAATGACTGCCGCCAACGGCCACGACTTCAAGGTCGCCGACATCTCCCTCGCCGACTACGGCCGCAAGGAGATCACCCTCGCCGAGCACGAGATGCCCGGCCTGATGGCGATCCGCAAGGAATTCGCCGCCAGCCAGCCGCTCGCCGGCGCCCGCATCATGGGCTCCCTGCACATGACCGTGCAGACCGCCGTCCTCATCGAGACCCTCGTCGCCCTCGGCGCCGAGGTCCGCTGGGTGTCCTGCAACATCTTCTCGACCCAGGACCACGCCGCCGCAGCCATCGCCGTCGGCCCGAACGGCACCCCGGACAACCCCCAGGGCATCCCGGTCTTCGCCTGGAAGGGCGAGACCCTGGAGGAGTACTGGTGGTGCACGGAGCAGGCCCTGACCTGGCCGAACACGCCCACCGGCGGCCCGAACATGATCCTGGACGACGGCGGCGACGCCACCCTCCTCGTCCACAAGGGCGTCGAGTACGAGAAGGACGGCAAGGTCCCGGCGATCGAGACCGCCGAGTCCGACGAGCACCGCGTCATCCTGCAGACCCTGCACCGCACGCTCGCCGAGAACCCGCAGAAGTGGACCCAGCTCGCCTCGGAGATCCGCGGCGTCACGGAGGAGACCACGACCGGCGTCCACCGCCTGTACGAGATGCACCGCGACGGGCAGCTCCTGTTCCCGGCGATCAACGTCAACGACGCCGTCACCAAGTCGAAGTTCGACAACAAGTACGGCTGCCGCCACTCCCTCATCGACGGCATCAACCGCGCCACCGACGTCCTCATCGGCGGCAAGACCGCGGTCGTCTGCGGCTACGGCGACGTGGGCAAGGGCTGCGCCGAGTCCCTGCGCGGCCAGGGCGCCCGCGTGATCATCACCGAGATCGACCCGATCTGCGCCCTGCAGGCCGCGATGGACGGCTACCAGGTCACGACGCTCGACGAGGTCGTCGAGACGGCCGACATCTTCATCACCACGACCGGCAACAAGGACATCATCATGGCCGCGGACATGGCCAAGATGAAGCACCAGGCGATCGTGGGCAACATCGGCCACTTCGACAACGAGCTCGACATGGCCGGCCTCGCGAAGCTCCCGGGCATCGTCAAGGACGAGGTCAAGCCGCAGGTTCACACCTGGACGCACCCCGACGGCAAGGTCCTCATCGTCCTGTCCGAGGGCCGCCTGCTGAACCTGGGCAACGCCACCGGCCACCCGTCCTTCGTGATGTCCAACTCGTTCGCGGACCAGACCCTGGCCCAGATCGAGCTGTTCACCAAGCCCGACGAGTACCCGACCGATGTCTACGTGCTCCCCAAGCACCTCGACGAGAAGGTCGCCCGCCTGCACCTGGACTCGCTCGGCGTGAAGCTCACGACGCTCCGCCCCGAGCAGGCCTCGTACATCGGCGTCCAGGTCGAGGGCCCGTACAAGCCGGACCACTACCGCTACTGACCCCGGCCCCGGCCGCCATCGCGACCGCCCCGACACGGGACCCGGTCACGAGGCCCTGCTCCCGCCACGGGATCCGGCCACGTGACCGCGCTCCCGCCCCCGGGACCCGGTCACGCCCGGCGGCCGCCCGGCAGTACGCCTCCAGCAGGCCCTCGCCCACCGGGGCGGGGGCCTGCCCCCGTGGCGGCGCCCTCCGGGACGAACTGCCCCACGCCCGACAAGGACCACGCACCATGCCCCGCGGCCGATATTCGCTTCACGATCCGCACGATCACACCCCTCTCGGCGAAGAACACTTCCACTGCGCGCCCGGCCCTTCCGGCTGGCGCTATGTCGCCCAGCGCACCACCCCCTCGGGCGACCACTCGGGCTCCGTCGACCTGGCCATCGACGAACTCGGCCGCCCCATCCGACTCGAACTGCACGCCTCCGGCTGGCAGGTGCGCGCCGCCGCCCTCGACGGCGTCACCTGGGTCCGGACCGACGCCACCGGCACGCACGCCGACGAGCACAACGCCCCCGCTCACGCCATCACTGGCACATCCCCCGCCTTCCTCGTCGCCACCGCCCGGCTGCTGCGGCTCACCCCCGCTTCCCCCGCGACCCGCGTCCGCCTGGTCGCCTTCACGGACCCGGTCCTCGCCCCCCGCACCCTCGACCAGTCCTGGGCCCTGCTGAAAAGCGAAGCACACGCCACTGACAACGGCCCGCTGACCGTGGACGAATACCAGGTCACAGCCCTGGACACAGGCGAACAGCACACCGTCCACCTCACCGGCGACGTCGTCCTCGCGGCCCCCGGCATCGAGCTGGAGAACCTGGAAACGCCGCCGTCGGTGTTCGGCTGAGGAGAGAGACGGCTGAGGAGGGGCTGCCTGAGGAGGGGCTGCCTGGGAAGGGGTTGGCTGAGGCGCGATCCGGCTGAAGCGGCGCAGGGTCCGGCGCGGCCTTTGAAGCGAGCGCAGGACTCGGCGCGGCTTTGGGCGGGCGTGGCATGCACGCGGATGCGGCCCGCGGACACGGCTCGCGTGGGTGAGCCATTCGCCGGGCGTGGTCCCGCGCCGACGCCGGTGGCGACTTACGCGGGCGGCACGAAGCCCGTCGAGGGGCGGGTGGGCTCGTCCGGCGCCGGGGGAGGGGGCGGAGGCGGAGTTGGTCCGGCTGTGGGCTGAGGCGGCTGTGCGGGCGTGGCGGACGGGGGCCCGTACGGCGCCGGAGGCGGGGGTGCGAGCGGGGCGGCGTACGGGGCAGGTGAGACCGGGCCGGGAGGCTGCCCCGGCCCCGACCAGGCCGCGGGCGCACCGGGCACACCAGTCCCAGGAGCCACCCCCACCCCCTGCTCACCGAACGTCCGCCGAGCCTCCCGCGCCTGCCGCTCATGCACGACGGCGGCGAGGAAAGCCGCCGGGGGCACGCCCTCCGGCGCCGGAGCCCCGGTCCGCGCCACCACATCGTTGGCGAGACGTTCCGCCATCGCCCAGCCGACCTGCGGATCCAACTGCCCCATCCGCGTCAGGTACTGGCGAACGGCCAGCCACAGCCCGTCCGGCACCGCCGACAGATCCAGCTCGGCGAACCGCCCCACGAGCCACGGCGGCGGCGCGGGCACGTACTCGGTACGCCCCGCCGGCACCCGCTCCCGTACGACGAGCGTCCCCGCGAACACATCCCCGAGCCGCCGCCCGCGCTCCGACACCAGCGAGGCGATGCACGCGACGACCCCGAACGTCATGAGGATCTCGACGACCCCGACCGCCCCGCGCACCAGCGCGTGCCGGAACCGGATCGGCCCGCCGTCGTCCCGCACCACCCGCAGCCCGCACGCCAGCTTCCCGAGCGACCGCCCGTGGCTGAGGGTCTCCACGGCGATCGGCACACCCACGAGCACCAGCACGAACGTCGCCACCGCGATCGCGGCGACCGCCGCGTCGTCGAGCGACCCCGCCGCGGCCAGCAACCCCAGCGTCACGGCCAAATACGCCGACCATGCCACGACCATGTCGATGAGCACCGCCAGCGCACGACTCGGCAACTTCGCGGGACGCAGTTCCAGCGCCACCGCCTCGCCCGTCACCAGCTCACTCACGCCTGCCGCCCTTCCCGTCGCTGCCCCCGGAACCGCCAGTCTGCCAAGCTGACTATCGATCGCGCCGCACCACCAGAGCCGCAGTACGAGAAGCCGAGGAGCAGCCAACCGATGGACCTCGACGTCTTCGTGTCCGCACACCGGGCCGAATGGGACCGTCTGGACACCCTGCTGCGCCGCCAACGCCGTCTCACCGGCCCCGAGGTCGACGAACTCGTCGTCCTCTACCAGCGCACGGCCACGCACCTCTCCCTGATCCAGTCCAGCGCCCCGGACCCGCAGCTGACCGGTCGCCTCACCCAACTGGTGGCCCGCGCGCGCAGTGCCGTGACAGGCACACGCCGCGCCACCTGGAGAGACGCCACACGCTTCCTGACACACGGTTTCCCCGCTGCGGTCTACCGCAGCCGCCACTGGTGGGTACCCACAGCCCTGCTCTCCATCGCCCTGGCCGCCGTGATCGGCTGGTGGATAGGCACCCACCCCGAAGTGCAGTCCTCCATAGCCGCCCCTTCGGAGCTGCGCGATCTCACGCGCCCCGGAGGCGAGTACGAGACGTACTACTCCAGCCACCCGGCGGCGTCCTTCGCCGCCCAGGTGTGGACGAACAACGCCCAGGCAGCAGCGATGTGCCTGGTCCTGGGGGCGTTCCTCTGCCTTCCGGTCATCTGGATCCTCTTCCAGAACATGCTCAACCTGGGTGTCGGCATCGGTCTGATGTCCTCCGCGGACCGCCTCGACACCTTCCTGGGCCTCGTCCTCCCACACGGCCTCCTGGAGCTGACCGCGGTCTTCGTAGCCGCCGGCACCGGCCTCCGCCTGGGCTGGACCCTCATCGCCCCGGGCCCGCGAACCCGCCGCACCGCCATGGCCGAGGAAGGCCGCGCCGCACTGGGCATGGCCATCGGCCTGGCCCTGGTCCTCCTCATCTCCGGCGCCATCGAAGGCTTCGTCACCCCTTCCGGCCTCCCCACCTGGGCCCGCATCGGCATCGGGATCGCCGCCGAGGCGGCATTCCTCGTGTACGTCTACGTCCTCGGCGGCCGAGCCGCGCGCGAAGGCGAGACGGGCGACGTGGAAGAGCACGAGCGCAGTGCCACGGTGCCCACTGCCGCGTGATGTGCGCACGTCGCCTCTGAGCTGCTAGTCTCCTCTTCGCCCCGGAAAAGTCATTGACATGGCAGATCCGGGGAGGTAGATTCGAACAGTTGCCTAGAGCTGGACAGCTCGCAGCGCGGCAGTTAAAATCTGCCTGCTTCTTGAATCTCATTTAATCGAGAAGCCATCCCGATGAATCGGAAAGTTGAGCCGGTCAGACCGGCCGAAAACTTCTGATAAAGTCGGAGCCGCCGGAAAGGGAAACGCGAAAGCGAAGACCTGGAAAGCACCGAGGAAATCGGGTCGGAACGGGAAGCCGGAAAGATCTGATAGAGTCGGAAACGCAAGAACAAAAGAAACACCGAAGGGAAGCGCC
>NZ_JBHXTE010000044.1:0-90245 GCF_042677545.1 Streptomyces sp. NPDC127108
CCGGAACACCGGCCTTCTGCCGTTCGGAGGCGGCCTCGGTGGCGCGGGGTCGTCAATGGTCGAGGACGTCGGGGAGCAGGTGCCCGGAGAGCAGGGCGCGGGCAAGGGCGGTCAGGGGGACGCCGTGAGCGGTGGCGTAGGAGCGGAGCTTGAGGAAGGCCTGGTACGGGGACAGACCGAGCCCGCCAGCGAGGTAGCCGGTGGCCTGGTGGACCTCCGCGCGGTGCAGCACGAGGTCGGGCCGCGGTCCGGACTCGTCGGCGAGGATGGCGCCGGTCGGGTCCAACAGCAGGGGCAACAGGGCCCGGGACAGGCGTTTCAGGTCGCGGAGGTCAGCGCCGGTCGGAGCGCCGACTGTGGTGCGGTAACCGGTCAGTACGCCGACGGTGGCGATGCCGAGCAGGAGGGGGACGGCGGTGACGGCGCGGACGGAGGTGCGGGCGGCGACCGGCAGGAAGGCGGGCCAGCGGGCGGGGTCGGTGACGGTCAGGTCCGGCTCGGCCAGCAGGCAGCCCTGACGGGCGACTTCCAGGGTGGGGCCGTCGCCGACGGCGAACTGCAGTTCCTCCAGTGCGGGGCCCAGGCCCTCGGGTGGTTCGCTCCACACCAGTTCCGGCAGGTCATTGCTGGTGATCGCGCTCAGGGTGAGAGCGTCCAGGCCAAGCAGCCGGACCAGGCCGGTGGGCACGGCCCGCAGCCCGAGTGCGGTACCTGCGGCACGGGCCACACGGTCCAGGAGCGAGTCCAGGCTGCCGCCGGGCGGTGCGGAGCCGCCCAAGGTGCCACGCTCGTCACCCCCCGGCATGTCGGGGTGGAGCGTTCAGCTCCGGCAAGTCGTCGCCGCTCGCCACACGGGCGGCGACATCGCTGAGTTTCTGCTGCCGGGAGCGGGCGTGGGAACGCAACCGGTGGAAGGCGTCGTCCACGCCGATGCCCAGCCGGGCCGCGAGTACGCCCTTGGCCTGTTCGATCACGATGCGAGTGTTCAGTGCCGTCTGCAACTGATCGATGAGCTCGTCCTTGGTGTGCAGCAACTGCTGGTGCCCCAGCCACGATCCGGCGGCGTCGGCCAGGATCCGTGCCAGGCGCATGTCCTGCGCGCATGGCGCACCGGGGGCGGCGCTCAGCAGGTTGACGGCGCCGAGCATGTGCGTTCCGGCGCGCAGCGGCACCGCGGCGACGCTTGCGAAACCGGCGCGCAGCGCCCGCGGGGCGAATCGGGGCCAGCGCACGGCTCCGGCGCTGCCCGGACCCAGCGCGACAGGAGCCAGCACTCCGGCGCTGCGGACGCTGTCCACGCACGGCCCCTCGTCGAGTTCGAGCTGGTCCTCCTCCAGTTCCCTGCACACCTCGTCGGAGGCCGTGAGGTAGTCCACCCGTCCCGCCTCGTCCATGACGGTTGTTCCGGCTCCCCGCACCTCCAGCAGGGTGACCATGAACGTGGTGAGGTCGTGCAGCAGGTCCAGCACACCGCCCTCGTCCGCGTGGCACGCCAGCTCGAGCACGGCTTCGGCGACCAGCACTTCGTGTTCCGTGACAGACATTCGGACCCCCGAACCTGAGAGACGGCAGAGCGACGTGTCACCGAAGCCGGCCGCCGTCGGCACCGGTCCAGTGGGACCCGGCGTGCGGCCCCGGCGCCGTTCGCTCTGCCGCGCCCGGTCCAGTCAAGTCCGGTTCCGGACTGCTGCGACATGCCCCCGCCGCAGCATTCGGCGTCGGGCATGCAGAAAACGCAGACTTCGCGCGGCAGGCCCTCCGTCCCTGCGGGCATGCCCCTCTCCCGCGCGGCCCGTCGGGCCCGCGTGACGCCTCACGGACCGTGGTGCAGGAGGGTCTCGTGCGGGAGCCGGCCGTAGGCGGCACGGTAGGCGGCGGCGAACCGGCCGGGCTGGAGGAATCCCCACCGTGCGGCCACGGCGGTGACCGTGGTGCCGCTGCGGGGGTCGGCGCTCAGCAACTCGGCGTGAACGTGGGCGAGACGGACCCGGCGCAGGTACGCCATCGGTGTGGTGTCCAGATGACGGCGGAAGGCGCACTGGAGGGTACGGATGCTGACGTGGACGGCCTCGGCGATGTCGGCGAGGCTGAGGCCGCTCTGGGCGTGTGCGTCGATGTAGGCGACGGCCCGGCGCACGGTGACCGGATGCGCGTCCCTGCGGTCGGCGGCCGTGGGGTCGGCGTACGCGGTACTGGGAAAGGTGTTCAGCACGCTGGCCGCAAGGAGTTGGGTGGCGGCGGAGACCAGCAGCGGGTGGTGTGCCGGGCTCTCGGCGGTGCAGAGGGTGTCGTGCAGATAGGCGATGGTCTGCCGCAGTTGCCGCCCCGCCGCCGGGGAGACCGGCCGGTCCCCGGTCAGGCGCACCGGTCCGGGCGCGCGGCCGGGAACGGTGGCGGCGACCCGGGCCAGCAAGTCCTGCTGGAACATGATGAGGTTGTAACGGGACTGGCGGATGACCCCCGCGTACCGCCGGTCCTGCGGGGTGTACAGGAAAACGTCCCCGGGGCCGAAACAGCCCTCCTCGCCGTCAGGGAAGAACTGCCGGACGATGCTGCCCGCGTGCACGCTGCACAGGCAGATCCGGTCCAGGACCTGGGCGTCGTGACTCATGTCGTAGTCGAACTCCAGGTCGTCCAGGCTGACCGGTCCCAGCATGCTGCGGGACACCCGCGCCCGGGTGCGCTCGGCGTCCCCGCCGATCGCCATCCGGGTGTAGGCCCTGCTGAGGAAGTCCTCAGTGAGTTCCAGATCCTCGCTGTCGAATTCGAGGTTCTCCATGACGGTTCCCCGGGTCGTTCGCGGGCTCTTGCGGACGCGCCCGCCCGACGCGGAGCCACGCCTCCACCAGTGTCCCGCCCTCCGCCCGCCCGAATCCACCCCTCGCCTGTCAAACGGCGGCCGAACGACAACAGTTGTGCCGGGCTGGGAGGAGACCCGCCCGCCCGGCGGTCGAGGACGGGGCCACGGCCCGATCAGGGGGCGATCGCGCCGCGGCTTCCCCTCAAGGCGTCAGTCAGACCACCGCCCCCGTACCGCGCTGCCGACGCCGGGCCTCCAGGGGACTGGCGGGCCGGTCCTGCTTCTGCGGCGTCGACCGCCCCCTCGGCGAGGCCGGGTTGCGGCGCTCCAGGGACACCGCGACCGGAACCGCCACGGACACCGTCGACGCCACGCCGACGACGACACCGGCGATCAGCGCCACCGAGAAGTCGGCGAGCGAGTCGCCGCCGAGGACCGCGAGGGCGGCCAGGACGAACAGCGCGCCCATGCCCGTGTTCACCGTGCGCGGCAGCGTTCTGATCACGGCGGTGTTGGCCGTCCTTGCCAGGTCGGCGCGCGGGTCGCGGCGCCGGGCCTCGCGGATGCGGTCGAAGACGACCACCGTGTCGTTGACGGAGTAGCCGATGACGGTGAGCACGGCCGCGAGGAAGACGCTGTCGACGGTCTTGCCGAGCCACGCGAACAGGCCCACCACCAACAGCACGTCGTGGACCATCGCGGCGACGGCCGCCGACGCGAACGTCCACCGGAACCGGACGGTGAGATAGATCAGTTGGGCGGCCACGGCGATGCCGAGGGCGATGAGCGCCTTCTGGCGCAGTTCGTCGCCGAGGCTCGGGCCGATGCGTTCGTCGCGTTCGACGGTGGCCCGCCCGCCGCCCTTCTCCGCCAGGGCCTCCTTGATCTTCTCCTGTTCGGCGTCACTGAGTTCACCGGTGCGTACGGTGATGTCGTCCGAGCCGGACTCCTGCACCACCGCGCGCGGGAAACCGGCGTCGGCGACGGCCTTGCGCGCGGTGTCGGCGTCGACCTGCTTGCTGGTGCTGTACTCGACGAGGCGCCCGCCGGTGAACTCGACGCCCAGGTCGAGTCCGCGCAGCGCGATGCCCGCGACGGCCACGGCGACGAGCAGGGTGCTCGCCCCCAGCCAGCGGCGCCGGTGCCGCACGATCTGCGGCTCGCGGCGGGCAAGGAGGGTGCGCAGCCGGCCCGTGGTGGCGAGGCCGGTGAGGCGCGGGCGGCGGCGCACGAACCCGCGGCGGACGGCGGTCTCGGCGAGCACCCGCGTGACGACGAACGCGGACACCATCGACACCAGGACGCCGATGGACAGCGTCACGCCGAAGCCCTTCACCGGTCCGGTGGCGAAGGTGAACAGCAGGCCCGCGGCGAGCAGCGTCGTGACGTTGGAGTCGATGACGGCGCTCCAGGCCTTGGTGAAGCCGGTGTGCAGGGCCTTGGGGAGGCTTCTGGCCCCGGCGCCCCGGTCGCGGGCGTCCGGGTTGGTGGCGCGGGCGCCGAGGTACTCCTCCCGCGCGCGTTCGAAGACCAGGACGTTCGCGTCGACCGCCATGCCGATCGCGAGCACGAATCCGGCGAGTCCCGGCAGCGTCAGCGTGGCGCCGATCGCGAGCAGGGCCGCGTACGACATGAGTCCGTACAGGGCGAGCGCCACCGTGGCGAGCGCGCCGAGGAGCCGGTAGACGAAGGTGATGAACAGGGCCGTCAGGGCCAGGCCGATGAGGGCGGCCTGGGTGCTCGCGGCGATGGCCTCGGCGCCGAGCGTGGGGCCGACGGTGCGCTGTTCGACGACGTCGACGGGCACCGGCAGGGCCCCGCCCTTGACGAGAGCTGCCAGGTCCCGGGCCTCGCCCTCGTCGAATCCGCCGGTGATCTGGGTGCTGCCGCCGGTGATGCCGGTGCCGCAGCGCACGTCCGCGTTCACGCCGGGCGCCGAGATGACCTTGCCGTCGAGCACGATGGCGACGCGCCGTTCGGGCGCGCCCTGCGGCGCGCACGCGGCCTCGCCGGTGACGCGCGCCCAGTCGCCGCCCGCCTTGCCGCGGAAGTCGAGCATGACGTGCCAGCCGTTCATGGACTGCTGATCGAAGGCCGCTTCGGCGTTCTTGACTCCTTCGCCGGTGAGCGCGGTCGGACCGAGGACGACATAGCCGCCGGGCCGGTCCGGGTCGGGCAGGGTGCGGGAGCCGTCCGCGGCGGGCCCGGCCGAGCCCTTCCGGTCGGTCTCGCCGGTCACCGGGTGCACGGTCAGCTGCGCGGTGCGGCCGATCACTTCGGAGGCCTCGCGGGGGTCGCGCACCCCCGGCAGCTCGACGACGATCCGCCGGTCCCCGGCCTGCGCGAGGCTCGGCTCGGACACGCCGAGGGCGTCGACGCGCTGGCGCAGGACCTCCAGGGCCCTGCGGGTGGCGTCGGCGTCGGCTTCGACGGTGGGTGAGTCCTTGGTCTGCAGGACGATCTGCGTACCGCCTCTGAGGTCGAGGCCGAGGCGGGGTGACTGGGTGAGGGCTAGGTACAGCGAGGCGGCGACGGCGACGAGCGCGACGATCGCCCGCCACAAGGGTGCGCGGGGCATGGGAGTTCTCCACATCCACGGGGACCCACGGGAGCGGCATGTCCAGGGGGCGGCGAGGCCCGCCGGTCCGGGCGGTCCATGGGTCCGTGAGGCCATGAGTCCGTGAGGTGCACAGGTGCGTGCGGTCCACGGGTCCGTGAGATGCACGGGTCCGCGTGGTCCACAGGTCCGTGCGGTTCACGAGGAAGTCATGAAGGCATGACGAAGGGCGGACGGCCCCGGGGACGGTCCGGGCGCGGGGCAGGCTCGCGCCCCGGCGGTCCGGCCTGTCGGGCGGCGTCCGGTGAGGGTGTCGTCAGCTCCGTCGGGACGGGGGTCCGCGCGGCTCGGGCGCGGCGTCCGCGAATCGCGTGGACGGTGTGGAGGTACTCGGGAGTGCGTCCGGTCCGCCGAGGGCCCGCAGCGGCGCGCGATCGGCACCGGGGCCGGTTGCGCCGGGGTACGGCGGGTGCGGGACGTGGGCCTGGTGGAGGTGCGCGACGGTCGCGTGGACGGCGCGCGGGGTGTCCTGGCCGGACGAGGCGTACGGGCCGTGTGCCCTGGGGCGTTGCTGGCCGGGGGAGTTGCCCGTGTGCGGACCGCTCGCCTGTGCCGCCGCCGTCCAGGCCTGGACGGCGGGTCCCGTGGCCGCTGTGGCGGCGCGGGAGGGAACGGCGAACGCCAGGACGGCGACGACGGCCGAGAGCAGCGACGCGGCCAGCCGAGCCGACCGGGTGCGATACGGCACGCGGGGCCTCCTGGTCGAGTCGGTGCCGGGGCGGCGTCTGGTCGGCGGCGGTCGGTGGGTGAGCGGTGGGTACGTGCTCGGTGAGCGGTGGGTACGTCCGGTCGGTGCGAGGTCGGTGTGCAGTGGGCGCGTGGTGCGCCAACCGCTTCAACGCGCGGGGCAATTGATTAGGTTCCCGCCGGCGCAAGCCGATGTACGCCGACGTGTCGCGGACGAGGACGTGTCGCCATGTCCGGCCCCGGGGCCCGGCCACGCACTGCGCCCGCCCCAGGACTTCCCCCTTCCCCTCCCCCGGCCCCATCCAGGACCCCTCCCCCAGCCCCTCCCACGGACTTCGCCCTTGGCAGAACGCGCTACGCCATCGGCAGAACGCCGACCACCACGGGAACACCACTCCTAACCTGAAGCCGTGAGCAGCCACGCGACGAACCCGACGAATCCCACGAGCCCTCCGCACCAGGCGGGCCGGGCCGCCGCCCGCGTCATCCCCCTGCGGCCCGCGCGCCCCGCCCGTCCGGCCCGGGATCCCGAGGCCACCGCGCCGATGGCAGCCCCGGCCACCGCCCCCGCCCCTGGCGCCACCCCCGGCCCCGCCCCCAAAGAGCCCCTGTGGCGCCACCTCGTCGGGAACGTCCTGCGCCGCGAACGCCGCGCCCAGGAACGCACGCTGAAGGACGTCGCGGACGCGGCGCGGATCTCGGTGCCGTACCTCTCCGAGGTGGAGCGCGGCCGCAAGGAGGCGTCCTCCGAAGTACTCGCCGCGGCGGCGGCCGCCCTCGGCCTCGACCTCGCCGACCTGCTCGCGCTGGCCCACGGCGAACTGCTCGCCGCGGCACGGCGCCCGCGCTCCCGGGACCAGCGTGCCGCGGCGCCCGCCGCAACGGCCCGGCAGCATCCGGCGGCCGCGCCCCAGCAGCGCGCGGTGTCCGTCGTCACCACCCCCCTCACGGCACCGCGGGGCACCACGAACCAGGGCTCGCACCGGGCCCAGCTGCGGCTCGCCGCCTAGGGGTGCCCCCGACCCCGGCCGGGACGACCGGTCCGGCGTCGCCCCCGCCCGGCGTCGAGCTCCTGGACGTGCGCCGCGTCCGTCTCGTGGAGACGCCCGCGCCCGAGCCGCCGCCGTGGGAGCGCCTCGCCATGGACCGCCTCTGGGACGAGGCGGTCCTGGCCAACCCGAGCCTCTTCGACGGGCCGGTGGCGGCGTGCGCGGGGCTGACCCGGGAGGGGCCGCACGGAGTGGTCATCACCTGGGCCAGGACGACGTACCGGCGCTACGCGCTGCGGTGGGTCCCGGGAGCCACCGCGCGCCTGCCCGCGCTCTTCGTCGACGTCGTGCAGCCGACCGGCGACGGCCGCCTGCTCGTGGGCCGGATGGGACGGTCGACGTCCGCGCCCGGCCGCTGGCTGCTGCCGGGTGGCTCCATGGAGCCACCCACCGACGGCCGGGTCCTCGACGTGGCCGCGCTGCGCGGGCACGCCGCCCGGGAGCTGGCCGAGGAGACCGGCGTCGAGTCGGCGCCCGAGGAGCTCCGGCTGTGGCTCGTGACGCGCGGGGCGCACGGCGGTGTCGGCGTCCTGTTCCTCGCTCCGCCCCTCCCTGCCGCACTGCTGCGCGAGCGCTTCGCGGCCCTGGTGTCCGCCGAGACGGCCCGGGGCCGTGAGCCGGAGCTCGACCGGATCGCGCTCGTCGGCTCCCGGGCCGAACTGGCGGAGCTGACCGGGCCGCACGCCGACCTCGCCGACTATCTGGAGCCGGTCGTCACCCGGTACGGGTCGGCCGCACCGCTCGGACCAGCAGCGCCCACACCGGCACAGCCCGGACCAGCACCACCCTCACCGCCACCGCTCACACCGTCACCGCCCGGCGGCTGACGACCTCGTCGGCGAGTCCGTAGGCGACCGCCTCGTGCGCGGTGAAGACCTTGTCCCGGTCGGTGTCCGCGCGCAGCGTCGCCACGTCGTGGTGGGTGTGCCGGGCGAGGACCTCCTCCACCTGGGCGCGGATCCGGACCATTTCCTTGGCATGCAGGCTCAGGTCCGACACGGTGCCCTGCTGTCCGCCGCTGGCGGGCTGGCCGAGCAGCACCCGGGCGTGCTCCAGGACGAACCGCCGCCCGGGGTCGCCGCCCGCGAGCAGCACGGCCGCGGTGGAGGCGGCCTGGCCGACGCAGAACGTGGAGATCGGCGCGCCGACGAACGTCATGGTGTCGTAGATCGCCATGAGGGAGGTCACGGAGCCGCCGGGCGAGTTGATGTAGAGCGCGATCTCGTGCTCCGGGGCGGCCGACTCCAGGTGGAGGAGCTGGGCGATGACGACGTTGGCGACGCCGTCGTCGATCTCGGTGCCGAGGAAGATGATCCGCTCGGACAGCAGTCGGCTGAAGACGTCGTACGCGCGCTCGCCCTGCGCGGTGCGTTCGACGACGGTCGGGATCGTGTACTGGCTCATGGTCATCGAGTGCGGGCCCGTGTGCTTCGTGGAGTGGTTCATCTCTACAGCCCCATCCGTCGCTTCGAGGCCGCCGGGCGGACGTCGGCGAGCGACGTCACCACGTGGTCGACCATGCCGTACTCCTTGGCCTGTTCGGCCGTGAACCAGCGGTCGCGGTCGCCGTCGCGGGCGATGGTCTCCGGGGACTGCCCGGTGTGCTCCGCGGTGATCCGCTCCATGGTCCGCTTGGTGAACTCCAGGTTCTCCGCCTGGATCGCGATGTCGGCGGTGGTGCCGCCGACGCCCGCCGAGGGCTGGTGCATCATGATGCGCGCGTTCGGCAGCGCGTGCCGCTTGCCCGGAGTGCCGACGGTGAGCAGGAACTGGCCCATGCTGGCGGCGAAGCCCATGGCGAGGGTGGACACGTCGTTGGGGATCAGCCGCATCGTGTCGTAGATGGCGAGCCCGGCGTGCACGCCGCCGCCGGGGCTGTTGATGTACAGGCTGATGTCGGTGCGCGGGTCCTCGGCGGACAGCAGCAGGAGCTGGGCGCAGACCCGGTTCGCGGAGACCTCGTCGACCTGGGTGCCGAGGAACACGATGCGCTGGCCGAGCAGTTGCGCGGCGAGCTGGTCGTCGAAGCGGTTGGCGGGGGTGTCCCCGTCCTCGGCGCGCGGGTGCGCAGGCCAGTCGGTGTGCGGCGGTGTCATCTCGGGGCCTCCTCGTCGTGGTGCGGTCGGTGAGACCACTGTGGATCGTGAGGAGGCGGCCCGGCCCGTTTCTCGGCCGTCGGCAGATTCGCCGACGGCAGAGGCGGGACCGGCGCCCGTGGTGGCGCGCCGGTCCCGCGAGGACGGCCCTACGCCTTGGGCCACCACGGCGCGGTGGCGTCGCGCAGTGTGTTGGTGCCGCAGTGCACCTCGCCCATGCCGAGGTGGTACGTGTACCAGTCGTCGATGTAGGTCGTCTTGAAGCCCGCCTTGGCGTACACGGAGGTCACGGCGTCGGTGAAGATGTCACGGCCGCCGATGACCGGACCCCACTGCTGGGGCGCCAGGTAGCGCGTCGGGCTGAGCAGGACTCCGTTGACGGCGCCCGGCACGTACGCGCTGTGCGTCCGGGTGGGAGCCCGGCGGGCCGTGGCGCCGTCGCCGCCGCGGTCCTTCTGCTCGTCGGCGCCGCGCAGCTGATTGAACTTCTGCAGCCGGTCGGGGCCCATGCGGCGCAGCTTGCGGCTGTCGCTGAGGGAGCTGCTCTCGTCCCCGTCGCGCGTGAACAGGCCGGGCACCTTGACGATCTCGTCGTCGGTGATGCCGGTCTCGCGCTTGAGGATGTCGAGGTTCGCCTTGATGCGCTCGGCCGCCAGCTTGTTGTCGGCATGGAACTTCGACGAGGCGAGGACCTTGTCGATGGTCTCCTTGGGCGCCGGGACGTCGGGGGAACTCGGCACGGAGAACATCTTCTTGCCACCGTGACCGTCCCGCTTGGCCTTGGCGAGCAGCTCCACACCCATGGCCGGGTCGGCGACGCCTATGCGCCAGCCGCGCGGGGTGTCCGCGGGCAGGAACTGGACGAACTCGTCCACGTGGCCGACCGACAGCCAGGACGTGTCGAGCAGCAGCGGCGCCTGCACGCCCTGGGACTTCAGGAACGTACGCATCGCCTTGGCGGGCTTGGAGCCGGAGTCGGCGCGGTAGCCCTGGATGATGCGTCCGGCGGGGTAGCTCTTGCCGTTCAGGGTGTACGGCGGAATGGTCTCCAGGTTGCCCATGGAGTTGAGCGTCCACTCCTCGCTCTCGCGCACCCCGTTGACCTGCACGACGCCGACGTCCGGGCCGCGCAGCTTCTCGAACAGCTCACGTCCGGCGTCCCGGTCCGGCTGCGCGGAGCGGATGAGGACGCGCATGGTGTGCTGCTTGCCGCCCGGGCCCGGCACGCTCGCGTAGGCCGGTTCGACGAAGTCCTGCGCCCAGGGGTCGGCGTACTTGGTGAACTTCGTCATGGGCTTGCTGATCCCGGCGTCCTTCACCTTCTTGGCGAGGTCCTTGACGAACTTCTGCTGGGCGCGGCTGTAGGGGCCCTGGCCCTGCACCTCGGTGACGAGGACTTCCTCGGTGCGCTGCAGGTGGTGGTGGGTGAGGACGGGTGCGGTGCGCAGCACGACGTCGTCGGAGCGGGACGTGCCGCCGCCGGTGACGGTGAAGCGGACCTTCACCTCTCCGTTCCACTTCGCCGCGTCGCGCACGACGTCGGTCGCCTCGACACCCAGCTCGACGCCGTCGCGCAGCTCCTTGGTGGTGAGCTTGTCGGTGGGCCGCAGCAGGGACCAGCGGCCCTCGCGCTTGATGAAGAGGCGGGACTTCTTGGCGCCGGTGCCGACCGTCTTGACGGTGCCGTGGCTGCCCGCGGGGGTCCTGGGCAGCGGCACGGTCTTCAGCCGGGCCAGGTCGGCGGCGTCGCGCGCGCCGTTGACCTTGGTGTCCGAGGCGTCGTTGCAGCGGGCCAGCTTGGCGTCCGTCAGGGGCTGGCCCTGCGCGTCCTTGACGGGGCAGCGCTTGGCGTCGTCGTCGACGTTCGGCAGGACGACGGCGCCCCGGGTCGCCGTCCAGGTGTTCTCACCGGCCGAGTCGGTGGTGCCGTCGACGTCGACGCTGCCGTCACGGTTCACGTCGGCGCGCAGGTCGGGCACCTGGGGCGTGGCCGGGGCGCTGCCCGTCTCGGCCATGGCGGTCGCTCCGGTGGCGGCGAGCACTCCGGCCATGCCGGTGGCAAGGGCGGCGTTTCTCCATCTGTGCGTGCGCACAGTTCCCCTCCTTGTTCTGGCCCCCTGGTCAATGGGTCAAGGCGGGGCCGTTGCCAAGGAAGAGTCATCTCGGGCGCAGGAGGTTGATGCGCCGGAGGAAGAGATGAAAATTGCCGCGCGACCGCGACCGCGACCGCGACCGCGGCCGTGACCGTGACCGTGATCGTGATCGCGACGGTGACCGTGATCGAGGTCAGGGCTTGCGGGCGACGCCCCCGAAGTCGTCGACCTCCGCGGGCGGCTCGGATCCGCCGGGCGCCGGGCGCCACCGGGACACGGAGACGAGGCCGGGCTCGACGAGGTCCAGGCCGTCGAAGAACCGGGCGAGTTCCTCGGGGCTGCGGTTGACCCGCGGGTTGTCGCCCGCCTCGTTCCACTGCTCGATCATCCGGCGCATCTGCTCGGGCCGGATCACCTCGGTGTCGTCGCACAGGACGAGGTGGCTGCCGGACGGCAGGGCGTCGGTCAGGCGGGCCACGACCTCGTACGCGGAGTCGTCGGTGAGGTGGGCGGTGATGCCGAGCAGCATGAGCGCGACGGGCTCCGTGAAGTCCAGGGTCGCGGCGGCGCGTTCCAGGATGGTGCCGGGGTCGCGCAGGTCGGCCTGGATGTAGTCGGTCGCGCCTTCGGGGGCGCTGGTGAGCAGGGCCGCGGCGTGGGCGAGGACGATCGGGTCGTGGTCTACGTAGACGATCCGGGACTCGGGGGCGGTCCGCTGGGCGACCTCGTGGGTGTTGTCCGCGGTGGGCAGCCCGGTGCCGATGTCCAGGAACTGCCGGATCCCGGCCTCGGCGACGAGGTACGTCACCGCGCGCGCCAGGAAGGCCCGCTGGGCGCGGGCGATCTCGGTGATCTCCGGGTTGGCCTCCCGGATCTCGTCGCCGACCCGGCGGTCGACCTCGTAGCAGTCCTTGCCGCCCAGCCAGTAGTTCCAGATGCGGGCCGAGTGCGGCACGTTGCTGTTGATGAGCGATACGTCGTACGACATGACGACTCCCCCTGGTCGGACGGCCCGGTGCCGCCCTCAACCTAGCCCGCTGTGGTCGCGGCGTCACGGGAACGGAGGGGACCCCGGCGCCGGGGCCGGGCCGGTAACAGAATTCGCCGAAACGCTTCTCCTGGTTCATACGGGGCTGGTGGGCTGACCGCGCTCAACTCACCGATCAACAGGAGGCGTGCGTGAATCTCGTCGTCAACGGCGACGCGGAGAGCGGGGCGGGCGGCACGGCCGACCCCGTCCCGACGGTCCGCGGCTGGAAGGTCGCCCAGGGAGCCCCGGCGCTCATCGCCTACAGCCTCGGCGGGGGCTACCCGACCCCGTCGGACCCCGGGCCCGCCCGGCGCGGCAGCCGCTTCTTCTCGGGCGGCAACAGCCCGCGGACCACGCTGGTCCAGGACATCTCCCTGCCCCGGAGCGGCCCGACGGGGCGGCGCGCCGTCGACGCGGGCAAGGTGCGGTACACCGTGACGGCGTGGCTCGGCGGCTTCGCGACGCAGGAGGACGGCGCGCGCCTCTCCGTGGAGTTCCGCGACGCCAAGGGCACCCCGGTCGCCCTCAGCGTCCTCGGTCCCGTCGGCGCGGCCGACCGCGAGGGCCGCACGGGGCTCCTGGAGCGCACGGCGGAGGCGGCGGTGCCGCCCTCGGCCCGCTCGGCGCGGGTCCTCCTCGTCTTCACCCGCAGCGGCGGCGGAACCTCCAACGACGGCTACGCGGACGCCATTTCCCTCACCCTCGAGCCCGCCGGAGCCCGCCGATGACCGTCAACCGCCGTGACCTGCTCAAGTCCGCCGCGGCCGCCGGCGCGCTCAGCCTCGCCTGGCCGCTCGCCTCGGGCCTGACCCCGGCGCAGGCCCGCGAGGCGGCCGAGAACCTGGGCGCCGAGTACGACCGCGCGCCCTTCACGCTCGGCGTGGCCTCCGGTGATCCGCAGCCGCACTCGGTGCTCCTGTGGACCAGACTCGCGCCCGAGCCACTGGCCGTGGAGCAGCGACTGCCCGAGGTCGTCGAGGTCGACTGGGTCGTCGCCAAGGACCCGGGGCTGCGGCGCGTCGTCGCCCGCGGCACCGCGCCCGCGTCCGCGACGCTCGGCCACAGCGTGCACGTGCCGGTCAGCGGCCTCGCGCCCGGGCGCCACTACTGGTACGCGTTCAAGGCCCTCGGCAGGACCAGCCGCGTCGGGCGTACGAAGACGGCGCCGCGCGGCCGGGTCTCCAAGGTGACCTTCGCCGCCGCGAACTGCCAGGCGTTCCACGACGGCTTCTACGCGGCGCACCGCGGAATCGCCCGCGAGAAGGTCGACTTCGTCGTCCACCTCGGCGACTACATCTACGAACACGGCCAGGTCGGCGGCGTACCCGAGAAACACGTGCGCGACCACGACGGCCCGGAGATCCTCACCCTCGGCGACTACCGCAAACGGCACGCACTGTACAAGGGCGACAAATCGCTGCGGGAGGCGCACGCGGCCCACCCGTGGTTCCTCACCTGGGACGACCACGAGGTGGTCAACGACTACAGCGGCACCGGGGGCGGCGCGCCGTTCATGCGGCGCCGCGCGGCCGCGTACCAGGCGTGGTTCGAGCACATGCCGCACCGCGACTCCTTCGGCGGGTCCGCCCTGCCGGACCCGGAGATCCACCGCGTGCGCCGCTGGGGCGATCTGCTCGAACTCGCCGTCCTCGACCTGCGCTCCTACCGCTCGGCGCAGAACCTGCCCGACGGCACGATCCTCGGCGCCGAGCAGAAGTCCTGGCTGAAGAAGACCGTCGACCGCGCCCCCGACGCCTGGCACGTCTGGGCCAACTCGATCATGCTGAGCCAACTCCGGGGCAAGCCGGGCGGTTCGTACATGTTCACCGACCAGTGGGACGGGTTCCTCGCCGAGCGCAAGGACGTCCTCGGGCACGTCCACAAGAGCGGCCTTGAGGACCTGGTCGTCATCACCGGCGACTGGCACTCGGCGTTCGTCGACGACGTCCGCACCGACTTCGACGAGCCAGAGTCCCCGCTGGTGGGCACGGAGTTCACCGCGCACTCGGTGACGTCCGGCGCGTACTCCGCGGACTGGAACGCGGCCAACGGCCCCGTCATGGGCAAGGCCAACCCGCACCTGAAGTACTTCGAGGGCAACCGGTACGGCTACGACGTGTACGAGGTCACGCCGGAGCGGTTCAGCGCCCACATGCGGGTCATCGGCGACCGCCGAGACCCGCGGTCGCCCGTCAGCACGCTGACGACGTTCCACGTGGACCGGGGCAAGGCCGGGTCGTACGAGGACGAGAAGACGAAGAACTCGCCCGCGCAGTACCGCAGGGACTAGCACGACGGCACGTGAGCGCGCCCCGGCCCGGTTGCCGGGGCGCGCTCACCCCCTGTACCAACCCCCCGACGGCGCCCCGTCCGAGGGGTCGAAGGACTGGTGCAGGCCGACGAGCGCGCTCACCAACCGGGGATCCCAGCCCTCTTCCAGAACCTGGTACTCATCGGCGATGCCGCGGAAGACGAACTGCCTGCGGTGGGACTCATCGCGCCAGGTCACCCGGCGGGGCGGGCCGAAACCGCCGTCGCCCTCGCCGAGTACGGCCACGATCATGCTCACCCAGCTCAGCATCATGCCGCAGGGCCACCACACCGCCCACCAGAACAGCCGGCCCTTGCGACCCCGGACGACCGGACCCACGGCGGGCTCCACGGTCCACTCGGTCCGACGGAAGGGGCGGCGGCGGTAGGTGATCCGGCCGAGCGGGGCGCCATGGCCGTCATCGACCAGGTATACGGCGTGTCCGCGCCCCAGTTGCCGCTCGGTGCGGACGCGGGCCATCGGGGGCGTGCCGTCCACCGTGACGTCGAAGCCGCGTGCGGACGTGTGCTGCCCGCCCCCCGACGCTCCAGGGCCGTGGCCGGACTCGTGGTCCCGGCGCAGCCACGCCAATTCACCGCCGTCGCGCGGCTTCTGGGGCGGCCGCCAGTTCACGACCTGCGGTGCGTTCCTGGTGTAGTCCACCCGGTACGACATGAGCTGCTGCGCCACGCTGACCCTCTCCTGCTTCCCCCGTAACGCGACTGTACGCGACTGTCCCACCTGTGCCACGGTGGATCCGTGTCACGACGATGCGGTGACACCCGCCCAAGGGGAAGAGGCATGCTGCCCTTGCTGCCGGTATTGCGATGGCGCGCATCCAACGTGCTTACGGAACACGCGGGCGAAGTGCTCCGGGTTGGGGAAACCGCAGCGCCTACCGACTTGAGATACTGGGTCATTGTCTACTGCGAGCAGATAGCATGCAGCTTCGATGCGTAGCTCGGTGAGGTATTGCAGAGGTGTCTTTCCGGTGGCTGCGGAAAAACGACGCAGGAAGTGGTACCGGCTGAGCCCTGCTTCCTTGGCAAGCTGATCAAGCGTGATGTTCGAGGAGAAATTCGCGCTCATAAATGTTGTCACCGTTTGCAGCTGTTCCGGGCTGAGACCTCCGGTACGCGGTGAGGCGTCGCGGCGTGGATGGAGTAGATATTCAGCCAGATAGTGGGCCGCACTCAGGGCATAGCGCTCTCCTGCACCTGTCTTTCGGGCGTGAAGCAGAGTTTGCGCCATGGATGCGACATGCGGATCGAAGGCGCGCAGTGTCTGCAATTCCGAAACATCACGGACAGGAGCGGTGGCGTGCGTGTCCAGTGCTCGCTGAAGGAATTCTGCGGAAAGCTGGATACAAACGACTTCGAACGGGAGAAGTCTGGGCGGTGTCCTGCTGAGCCGGATCAGGTTGTTGGGTGCGACCCGGCAGACCTCTCCAGGCCTGAGCATGGTACGTAGCCAACCGTGATCCTCTCGACCTTCAATTTCACACACACCTCGTATTGGCGTGACGATACCGAACCACTGATCCGGCAATTGGTACGTCCAGGTGCCGCTGTCGTGTCCAGCGACTCGCTCTTCCACAACGAGTTCCCGAAAGGATTGGTCTCGCCACGTAATTATCACGTAGTTTTTCCTTGCGTGAGGTCGGGGAAACGAGGAGTGACAGGAGCCAGGCCCGTCAGCCTCAGGGCTGCATTGACCGTCGAATTCCACGGCTGCTGCCGGTGACCATGCTGGCAGGAGTGATCGGCTGTTTAGGCTGTCTCGGTCGTTGAGCGGCTAAGTACAGGGAAACTGATCGCGAACCGTCGTGTCCGCTGCCCAGCTTCGTCGGACGGCTGTGGGAGTGGGCAGCCGGGTGGCTCGCGGGTCAAGGGCCCGGTTATGTCTGAGGGAGTCGAGGGTGCCCGTGAGGACGGCGGCAACGAGTTCGGTGCGGGAGCGCTTTCCGGTGCGGGCGAGCAGCCGGGTCAGGCGTCCGACGACCGCGTCCTCGTTGAGTCGCAGGATGGTGGCGATCTGGCGGGTGGTGAGCTGTTCGGCGAGCAAGGTGGCGAGCAGGTGGTCGTTCTCGGCGGTGGCCTGTTTGCGGCCGGGGATGGCGAGTCCGGCCTCGCGCAGCATGGTCCTGGTGTGGAAGCGCCACAGGGTGGCACCGGTCATGCCGAACAGTTCGTATGCCTCGTACAGGGACTTGCCCGGGCCCGCACCCCCGTCGGCGGCTTCCAGGAGGGTGGTCGCCGTCTCGAAGGGCAGGCCGCGGGAGCGGGCCAGGTTCACCGCCTCGCGCAGGTGGTCGCGGGCGGTGTCGGGGGCCTCCTGGCGCAGGACCCGGGCCGAGGCCAGCAGGTACCTGAGCTGTGCCCGCCCGCTGCCCGTGCGGGAGGCGAACTGCCCCAGGCCTTCCAGGCAGGTCGCCGCCTCAGCGGTGCGTCCGGCCTCGACTGTCACCTCGGCCAGCAGGGCCCACAGCTCCTCAGTGCCGTAGATCTGGTCGTGCTCCCGTGCAGCGGCGAGCCCACGGCGCAGTGTCTTCTCGGCTGCGTCCATGTCGCCGAGGGCCATGTGCAGTTCGGCTTCCGACGCGTGCAGCGCGCATTGCGGCGGGCTCGCGTCGGGGCCGCGCATTTCCTCGACGAGGTGCAGCGCGGTGGTGACACGGCCCTGGGCGAGGAGCAGGGCGGCGGTGCGCGCGGGGAGCAGGGAGTGGTCCGCGGCCGGGGTGGACCGGATCTCGTTGTGGGCCAGAAGCCAGCGGGCTGTGTCCAGTGCCTGGTCCCATCGGCCGCTGAGGTGGTGGAAGAGGAACTGGCTGAGCGGGGGCAGCATGTGTTCGGTCAGGCCGGCGGTGGCCAGCAGGGTGGTGGCCCCGTCGAGGTCGTAGCCGGTGAGCAGGGTGTCGATCATGCCGCCGGTCAGGTAGTACAACTTGCCGGGGGGCAGCTCGGGGGCGTCTTGCAGGGTGAGTTCGAGCCGATAGGGTTCCGGCCGGCCCATGGCCAGGTCGGCCAGGGCGCTGAACTGGGCGGGTGCCGCGCGGGCGCGTGGGCAGGTGTTCCACACCGTCTCGGTGCGCTGGAGCAGTTCCGCCGCCTGCTGCCATCGCGAGAGGTGGCACAGGGCCAGGGCCTGGCCGCTCACCTTGGCCAGGGCGGGCACCGGCAGCCGGTCCCACCAGTAGGTGGTGGCGAGGCGGGACATGGTGGTCCAGTCGTGCTGGTTGGCGGTGACCGCGACGACCAGGCAGGCGGCCTCCTGCAGATCGAGATCGCTCAGCGCCGGTCCCGGGTCGCGCAGGAGCGATTCCACGGCGTCCCGTCCGGTGGGATAGTCGCAGGCCAGGTAGGCAGTTGTCCCGTACTGCTGGAGGACGAGATCGCGGACGTCGGCGTGCTCGATCAGGTCACGGGCCGCCCGCAACCACAGCAGAGCCCGCCCGTCACCGGTGCCGGGCAACATCCGCCGTGCGGCAGCCGTCAGTTCGGCCACCGCACGCTCCCGGTCCACCCGGCTGCCCGCGTCCGCGACCCGGTCTGCCCGGTAGGCCAGAGCGTTCGCCTCGTCGAGAAGACCCGGCGCCGGGCGGATCACACATCCGGCGCTCTCCGCGTCCGCGTCCTTCCAGAGGACCTCGACCGCCGCGGCGGACAACCGGCTGCGGTCCACCGGGCTCAGCCGCTCCCGGACGGTGTGCTCTGTCAGTGGCAACCGGAACGTCCAGCCCTCTACCGTGGCGCCGTCCGGTCCGGGCACCTGATCGAGGATGCCCGCCTCGACCAGGCGGCGGACACCGTCGTAGGCAGCGTCGACGGACAGGCCGGCCCACGCCGCGGTCAGCTGCAGGGCCGGCCGGCCGAGCGGCCCCAGGATGCTCAACGCCGCAGCCACCGCACGATACGGCTCACCCAGCGCGTCCACTGCCGTGACGAACGCATTGTCGTCCGGCAGCACTGGTATCGGCGTCCTGGCGCCAAGGAAGGCGTGACCGTCGGCGACCCGGATCCCGCCACGGCAAGTCCAGCCCGCGAGCAGGGCGTCGACCGCCCCCGGGATGCCACGGGTCAACTCGCCTACCCGCCGGGCGAGGACGGCGTCGGGCTTCGCCCCCAACCACCGCGCGACCAGCGCGGTGACGTCATCCGGCCCCAGCGGGGACAGCTCCACCGTGCGGACCCCCTCGATACCGGCCAGCCTCTCTAGGAGCCCGGCCGGACCGTCGCAGCCTGGTGCCCGGGCCGCCCCGGCCTTCCGTTCCTTGCTTGAGGTGCCCAAGCCGACGGCGTCCGGCGCGCCCTCTCTCGTGCCCCCTGGGCCCGGCGCGACGTGCCGCGCTGCGGAAACCACCAGCCGGACACCGGGCGCGAGCCGCGAGAAGTCGATCCGGCACAGTACGGCCAGGGAGTCGGGATCGGCATGCTGGAGGTCGTCGACCATGACGGCGAGCGGCGTGGCCTGGATGAGGGAGGCGTGAAGCAGTGCGTGCATCGCCGTCGGGTCACGCTTGTCGAAAGCGGACAGCGCCCGAGTAACCAGTTCTCCGGTCGGCCGCTGCCGTGGCGAGGCGGATCGGTGCTCTTCGAGTGCCAGGACCAGCCGCAGGGCCAGCAGCAGAGGCTGTTCACCGTCGCCAGGAACACAGGGCACCGCAAGCACTGCGGTCCCTCGTGCACGCAGTCGCTTGCCAACCGCTTTCAGGAACACACTGCGTCCCACACCGTGTTCGCCCCGCATGAGCACGAGGCGCGGGCCGTCAAGATCGTTGAGCAAGTCGTGGATCTTCTCCGACTCACTCTCGCGGCCGATCAGACGGTCGTCGGTGCGGTCCAGGCCCCCGGGCGTACCCCAGCGGATGGGCTGATCAGACGGTCGTCGGTGCAGGCCAGGCCTGCGCGCGTACCCCGGCGGATCAGTTCGTTGGTGTCCGATCACGCAGCCACTGTGCGGTACTTCCTTGCTCAGGCATATGCCCGGGCGGACAGGAACACGGCCACACCGCCAGGGCCTGTGCACGCCAACTTCCG
This sequence comes from Streptomyces sp. NPDC127108, assembly GCF_042677545.1. Lineage (NCBI taxonomy): Bacteria > Bacillati > Actinomycetota > Actinomycetes > Kitasatosporales > Streptomycetaceae > Streptomyces > Streptomyces sp. NPDC127108. The sequence goes on from NZ_JBHXTE010000044.1 coordinate 19,720, forward strand.
GCTCCAGGAGTGCCGTTCATTTCCGGCCAGGTAAAGGGAACGGAAAGTTTTCAGGAGCCATCTCTCCTCGGGGTTGAGGAGAACGGGCGGAGCGGCACCGTGCGGCAACAGCGTGGAGCGGTCATCGGCAGGGACGGCGCGGTCCGTGACGTAGTGGGGGTCCTGCGCGCCACCGGTGAAGCGGCCCGTGTTCTGCTGGTCACCGCAGAGGCAGGGATGGGCAAGACCGCGGTACTGGAGCAGGCGCGGCGTGCGGCAGCCCAGGACGGCGCCGCGGTGGTGAGGCTCGGCTGGGAAGACGAGGACTCCGAGGACACGGCCGACGCTTGCGTCCTCGACGCGGGCTGCGGCCTGACCGTCGAGGATCCCGACGGCTGCCTGCCGCCTCTCACGGCAGCCCGCCGAGCACAGTTGCGCGCCGCCGTGCGGGAGGGCTCGGCGAGCGCGCTGTCCGCCTTCTCCGAGGTACTGATGGAGGCATTCCGCCAGACCCCGTTCGCGCTGGTTGTCGACGGCGTCGAACGGATGCCGCAGCGCAGTGCCGATGCTTTGGCGCTGCTGCTGCGGGTCTTCCGCCCGCGAGGCGTACCCGTGGTGATGGCCGGGCGGCCGGGGCCTGCGGCGGAACCCGGCCGCGCCCGGCTGACGGCCGCGGCTGACCAGGTCCTCGAATTGCCCCCTCTGCAGCCTGCCGATGTCGCCACGCTCGTCGACGTCCACGTCACACGGCGGTTCGGCCTTCCGGCCGAATCCGCGTTGGCGGATGCCGTGTCGCGGGCGCTGGGCACGCTGGCGGGCAACCCCCGCGCCGTGTTGTCGGTGCTCGACGCGCTGGACGAGCAGGACCTGGTGGAACTCGACGGTCGGTTATGCCTCACGCTGCCGGACAAGCGGCTGCGCTTGACCACTGGGACGGCCGAGCTGCTCCGGTTCGGATGGCCCGACACGTCGGCGGACTCCGAGACCATCGAGGCGGCGATCGTCACCGCCTGTGTACTGGACCACGCCGAAGTGCATGTCGATGACGCGTTCACGATGATGCCGTCTGCCGGAGCCCGGTCCCTTGAGCACGCGCTGGACCACCTGATCAAGGACGGGATCCTGACCGTGGACCCGCAGGGCCGCCTGTCATTCGCCGTCCCGGCGCTCGCCGCGGCCTTGCGGACCCTGCCCATCCAGAGCGACGTGCAGGGCAACTCCGCTCGGTACGTCAAGCAGTTGGCGGACGAGCTCGGTGCCGAAGCCACCGGCCGCGGCTACCCGAGGCTGGCCGATCGCGTCGCAGCCTGCGGCCCGCGCCTGGACGATGCCCTCGCCGTGCCGCTGCTGCTGGCCGCAGCCCGCCAGGAGGCCAGGACCAACTGGCCCCGATCGGCCCGCGCTTACGCGGCCGCGCTTCACCGGCTCACACCACAGGACCAGCGCATCCGTGGTGTGCTCCACGAGGCCAGCAGCCTGAGTCTGCGGCACGGCGATCACGAAGGCCTCTTGGCGCTCGGTAAGCCGCTGCTTGCTCTCCTGGACCCACCGCATACCGAACACACCGAGGGCGTCGAGAAAGCGGCCGGCCTGTCGAGCGTTGCCGCCGCATGGGTGTGGGCAGCCCTTCACGAACACCGAGCCCCTTGCGCCGATAACGTCCACCGTCGCTTGGGTGAGGTCGCCGGCCGGTTTCCCGCCGCGGCCGGGCTTGCGGCACTCGGCGGCCTCTACGGCATCGGCCCGCTGTCAGCTCGGTCGACAGAGGCCTCACACCACATCCTGGACACCTCCGGTCCCGGACACCGCCGCATGCCGCTGCCCAAGCCCACCGAACTCCACCTGATGACCGCCGCGGTCGGCAGCCACACCGAACTGAGCCGCGCGCGGCAGCACATGCCCCCTGACGCCATCGACGACCACACCCTGGACCAGCTGCGCAGCGCCGCCGCATACGCGGACCTGGCCGGCGCTCTCGCAGCAGTCCTCGGCGACCGGTATGCCGCGGCACCCGAGGGCATCGCCGTCCAGTACCGGGGCATGGTGCGCGACTATCTGTCAGGGGATTGGGACGCCGCTCTGGCGGCCGCCCGCCGCATCGAGGTGCGTAGCCGCACCCACGCGGCGGTGGGCACCCCGCACCTGCCACGGGCGCTGGCCGCGGAGATCCACTGCACGCGCGGGGACGTCGCACGCGCCACAACGTGGCTCGACCTGGTCCCCGACACCCTCACTCATCCCCTGGCCGCCCGGGCGCGGCTGGCGGTCCGGTACAGGTCGGGCCGACGAGAGGAGGCGCTGGAGGAAGCCTGGCACGACGCTCGGCAGGCACGAAAGAACGGCCAGCTCGCCGGTGTCGAGCGACTGCTGCTGCGCATCCTGTCGTTCGCCGCCCACTCGGACCAGCCGTACACGGTCCAACAGGCCCTGGAGGAAGTGGAAACCCTGCACGGGGAGGCAGCCACCCCCATGACCCACGAGGCCCTCCTTCTCGCACGCGGCATCGCGCACCACGACGCGGACAGCGCGCTGACCGCCCACCGGTTGATCAAGCTCCGGGGCGACGTACACCTGAGCGTCATCTGCTGCCTGTGCCTGACACACGTCGCCGACGACCCCCGGCGCTGGCTGACCGAGGCCGTAGGCAACGCTCACACCCTCGGCCTGGGAGGCCCCTTCCGCACCGCAGTCACCCGTGCCGCGCAGCAGCGCAACATCCCCGTACCGAGACTCCGCCAAGGCCACCAGAAACTGACCGAACTCGACATCAGGCTGGTGCGCATGGTCACCGACGGCGCGAGCAACCGGCAGATCGCCGCCGAACTCGCCTGCAGCCCCAAGACGGTGGAACAGCGCCTGACACGACTGTTCCAGCGCACAGGCTCCCGCTCCCGGAGGGAACTCACCGCCGCCTGGCTCAACGGAAGCCTCACTCAGACCGCCTCCGGCCCCTCCAGCCTGGACGACCACCGAACCCTGTGGACACCAGCCCCTGCCCAGCAATCAGCACGACCCCGCGCAGAACCTCGGTCGTACGCGCCGACGGCGCAGTCAGCCGACTGGTTGCTCGGCCCCCGCCGCCACGATCAGCCGGGCAGCGTTGGTGACTGAGGAGTCCACGAAGAACTCGGCAATCGGGACTTGCACCGTAAACACACTCTTGAGGCGGGAAACGAGCCGCAGCGCGGCCAGGGAGTGGAAACCCAGCGCGAAGATGTCCGTCCGCAGGTCGATCGTCGGCACTTTGAGTACCGCACAGTAGATCTCCGCGACCCTGACTTCGAGTTCACTGCCCTGCGCCTCCTCGGGGACGGCACGCTCGCGGCTCTGCAGCGCGAGCAAGGCTGCTTGGTCGACCTTGCCATGCGAGGTGAGCGGGAACCGTTCAACCACTGAGATGTGAGCCGGAACCAGGTGTGGGGGAAGCTGGGTACGAACGTACGCCGCGACTGTTGCCTCGTCGGCGTACGCACCGATCAGGAACGCGATCAGCTCAAGCTCGGCCGCTGGATCAGCCTCGGTGCGCCGAGGCACGACCAGGCTGCGCTCCACGTCCGGATGGCCGTCGAGTACCGATTCGATCTCGGCGAGCTCGACCCGATGACCGCGCAGTTTGAGCTGACGGTCCACGCGGCCGAGAAATTCGAGGTCACCTTCGGCAGTCCAGCGGCCTTGGTCGCCGGTGCGATACATACGTGCGCCCGGCTCGGCCGCGAAGGGGTCCGCCAAGAAGCGCTCGGCGGTCTGCTCGGGCCGGTTGAGAAAGCCGTCGCAGACGCCGGGGCCGGCCAGGTAGATCTCCCCTGGCACGCCGCGTCCCACCGGTGCGAGCAAAGCGTCGAGCACGTAGACGGCGGCGTGCGGCATGGGTCGTCCGATCGGCAGCGCCTCGCGGTCGAAGTCGGCACCAGGCTGGTAGGTCGTGCTGGTCACCGCAGTTTCGGTGAGCCCATAGACATTGGTGAGCGGAATCCCGAAGTCCAACCAGCGCTGATAGACCTCGATCGGCGCGCGCTCGCCGCCGACCAGCACTCGCCGCATGGTTTGCGGAATGGGGACAACAGCCGGGTCGATCAGGCGCACTACTTCGATCCAGTAGGCGGTGGGGAGCTCACATATGGTGATCTCGCGCTCTCCGAGGAGGTGCAGCAGTTCCTCCGGGCCGGTCCGGCCGAGCGCGCCATCGAAGAAGACGACGCAGCCACCGGCCAGCCAGGTCGGGAAGAACTCCTCGACATGTACGTCGAAGGTCATCGCGGCGAGCTGCAGCATCCTGTCTTCCGGACCCAGATCGAACGTGTCCACCGCGGCACGGGTGAACGCGGTCAGGTTGGCATGGGTGACGAGGGTGCCCTTGGGCACTCCCGTCGAGCCGGAGGTGAACGGGACATACGCGACCTGACGTCCTGTCACGGCGATGTCCTCGAGATCCTCACCGCTCTGGGCCTCGATCGAGGAAGCAGCCGTCGGATCGTCGAGGGCGAGCACATGGTGGGCCCCGGCAAAGTCCTCGGCAAGGTCCGCGACCGTGAGCACCAGGCGGGGCGCGGTCTCGGCGAGGACGTGGGCCTTGCGGCTGCCGGGCGCGTCCGGCGCCACCGGAACGTAGGCCCCGCCCGCCTTCAGCACGGCGAGCACGGCGGACGGCCAGGCGGAGGCATGAGGCAAGGCGAGCGCCACCCGCTCGCCCGTGCGAAGACCCAGCTGACGCAGATGCCGCGCGAGCCGGTTGGCCTCGCTGTTGAGCTGTGCGTAACTGACTGGAGTACCGTCTTCACGCTCGATCGCCGGCGCATCCGGGCTCTGCCGGACCCGTCGCTCGAACAGCGCGTGCAGGGGGGCCAGCTCGTCCCCCGGCACAGGCCGGCCGGTGAGCTCCCGATCGGGCGTGGCGTCGGTCGACGTGCGAAGCGCCCCCAGCGGGAACTCGGGGTGGGACACGGCCTCGCCGAGCAGCGCCAGGTAGCTCTCGGCGATTGCCTCGATGGCGCCCGGGTCGAACAGCTCACGGTCGTATTCGAACTGAAGGCTCAGCTCCCCCAGCGCGTCAACAGCGCCGAGACCGAGACGGAGCCGGGCCCCGCCATTGGACAACTCGTACAGCTCCGTCACCACGCAGCCCGGCAGCGTGGCCTCGAACTCCGTGGACTGCTCGAAGGAGTACGCCGTCTGGAAGAGCGGGGTCTCATGCGAGGTGCGTTTGGAGTCGACCCGTTTGACAAGCTCGGTGAAAGGCGCGTCTTGCGAAGAGAGCGCGTCGAAAGTACTCAGCTGGAGTTCGCGGACCAGCGAGGCGAAGGGCACGTCCGCGTCCAGCCGCAGTCGCAACGGCATGGTGTTGGCGAACAGCCCGATGAGCGACTGGTACTCGGGCCGGGTCCGGCCGGCCAGAGGCGTTCCGATCAGCAGGTCGTCCTGACGGGTGTAGCGGGCCAGCAGCACGCCCCAGACACCGCCGAGCATCGCGAACGGCGTGACCCCGAGCCGCTTGGCGCAGGCGTAGGCATCGGCCCGAAGCCGCTCTGGCACCACTGTCGTGAACTCGTCCCCCCGGTACTCCCGGGACGCTCCTGAACTGTGATCGACCGGCAGTGCAAGGGTCGTCGCCGCACCCGCCAGTTCCCGAGCCCACGCGTCGAGCGCGTCGCCGTACCCGCCGTCCTCGGTGATGCGCCGCTGTTCGGCCGCGAAGTCGCGGTACTGCAGGGTGAGGTCAGGCAGATCGGGCTCATCGCCCGCGTGCCATGCGGAGTAGAGCGCGGCGAACTCGGTCCAGAACAGCCGCAGCGACCAACCGTCCGCAACGATGTGGTGCATGTTGAGGAAGAACGCGTAGGCGTCATCCTCAAGACGTAGCGCAGCAGCCCGCAGCAGCGGGCCGTGCACGAGGTCGAAGGGCTCGCGAGCGGCGGTCTCGACGAACACACGCCACTCGTCGGGCCGGGAGCGAAAGTCGAACACAGGCAGCGCGAAGGGCTGCGGCGGATCTGTGACGAGGTACAGCTCACCGTTCTCCTCGCTCACCCGGGAGCGCAGCACCTCATGCCGGCGCACGATCTCGGTCACGCAGCGCGCGGCGAGTTCCGTGTCCAACGCGCCACGCAGACGGATCACCATGGGTATTCCGTAAACGCTGCGGTCCGGGGCGAGTTGTTCGGCAATCCAGATCTGCTCCTGCAGGAAGGAGATCCTCTCGGTCTGTCGGTTGCCCATGGGTGCTCCGATCGGGTGCGTGGCCTTCGGAGTAGTGGTTGACTCGGTCATCGTGATCCGCTCTTCCTGACAGTCGGCTAGTAACCGAGTTCCCGGTCGACCAGGCCGATCGGCTCGAGGCCGTTCGCCAGTCGACGAATGTTGCGCCGGACCAGGTCGACGAAGGGTCCGAGTGCGTGGTCCAGATCGCCCGCGCAGTGCGCGGTGATCACACAGGTGGGAAGGGACCACAGCGGGTGCTCCGGAGGAAGCGGCTCGGGGTCGGTGACGTCCAGGCCGGCGCCGGCGATCCACCCGGAGGCCAGCGCACGAACGAGGTCATCTGTGATGACAAGCCCGCCGCGCGCCACGTTCACCAGGCACGCGTCCCGACGCATGGACCTGAGTCTGACTGCGTCGATCAGCCCGGCCGTGTCCGCGGTCAGCGGCGCCGCGAGGAAGACCACACGGGCCTCGGGCAGCCATTCGTCGAGGCGATCGGGCGTGCCGACCTCGGCGCCCGCTATCGGGGCGCCGCCGCGGCACACCACCTTGGGGCGGACCCTGAACGGGCGCAGCAGTGCGAGCAGTGCCCGGGCGACCCCGCCGCCGCCCACCACAAGGACCTCGGCGTTCGTCAGCCCGATGGCGGGGCGCGGCAGCCACGCGCCGGCCCTCACGGAGGCAGTGCCCTGACGCAGCACGGTCAGCGCGAGCATGAGGGCGTGTTCAGCCACCAGCTCGGACTGGACGCCCACGGCCCGGCTCCAGCGGATCCGCTGATCCATGAGCGGCAGGTAGCTCTCGACGCCGGCGCTCGCCAGTTGAACCCAGCGCACCGACGGCGCGCGCTCCAGTGCGGCTGCCAGCACCGAGGGCTGCTCGCCGGTCCAGATCACGCCCTCGGCCCGGGCCGGCGGAACCAGTCGAACGCCTGAAGCATGCAGCGCTGTCATGAGATCGGCGGGCGCCGGTTCCGGAAGCACTGCCACTGGAAGGTCGGGAAGCATGGTCACCAGCCACTGCCCGGCTTGCCCACCGCCGCGACGTCCGCCTTCGCGTCGGCCAGCGCTGCCACTCCACGCACCGAATACGCGTCGAAGACCTCGCGGAAACCGAGGCTGATGCCCACGTGTTGGTGGATCCAGCCGATCAGCCGCAACATGAACAGCGAGTCCCCACCCAGGTCGAGCAGGTTGTCGAGCACACCGATCTCGTCGAGTCCCAGCAGCTCCGCCGCGGCGGCGGCGACGCGCCGCTCGGTTTCACCTGTCGGCGGCACGAACTCGGTGGGCAGGTCGGGCCGACGCCTCAGCGGCTGCGGAAGCATCGCGTGGTCGATTTTCCGATGCGTCGTCAGCGGAAAATCGTCCAGCCGGATCAGCGCTGAAGGGATCAGATACGCCGGGAGTTCGTCGGCGAGGAAGGAACGCAGTTCACCGCTGCTCACCGTGTCCCGGTCAGCGGTCACGTAGCCGATCAGACGCTGCTCACCCGACGCGTCTCGACCAGTCGTGACCAGGGCTTGACGCACCGCTGGGTGCCGGTCGAGCGCAGCCTCGATCTCGCCTGGTTCGACGCGATATCCACGCACCTTGACTTGCTGGTCGCCGCGTCCGAGGAATTGCAGCCGACCGTCGGGAAGACGGCGTACCCGATCGCCGGTGCGGTACAACCTGGCCCCCGGAATCCCCGAGTAGCGGTCGGCGACGAACTTCTCCGCGGTGACGTCGGGTCTGCCCAGGTAACCGCGTGCCAGCGAGTCACCGCCGATGAGCAGTTCGCCCTCGGCATCCGGGGGAACGAGTTCGAGCCGCTCGTCGACGACGAACATCCGGGTTCCGGCGATGGCATCGCCCATGGACAACACCCCGTCCTCGGGTGTTTGTCCGGGCGGCACGCTCCAGTACGACGCGGTCGCGGTGGTCTCGGTCGGCCCGTAGACGTGCACCAGCGGAAGGCGGAAGCGGTTCCACTGCTGGACGGCTTCGGGCAGGGCGCGGTCTCCTCCCATGACGACCAGGCGCAGCGACGGGGGCGGTGCCCCGCCGGTGTCCACGAGGTGGCGAACCAGCAGGTGCCAGTGCGCGGTCTGCATCTCAAGGAGCGTGATGTCGTGCGCGGTGAGGAAGTCGAGCAGTGCCTCCACCGGGGAGAGCGCGACCCGGTCGGCCGGGAACACGCTCGTCCCGCCCTGTACGAGTGGGGGGAACAGCTCCTCGAGTGAGGCGGAGAACGCGGCGGCGGCCAGCATCAGGTAGCGATCACGCGGCCCCATGCCGAACTCGGCACTCGCGGCGGCGGCGAGATTCGCCAGGCCGAGATGGGTGATCATGACGCCTTTGGGCGCTCCGGTGGAACCTGAGGTGTAGATGACGCAGGCCAGGTCGTCCGGCGCGGCTGTGGGGGCGCCCGGACGAGGAGGCAAGCGCTCCCGGTCCGGCACAAGTGTCGTGACGGGCAAGCTGGTTGGCTTCTCCTGCGCCCCGTCTACGATGAGAATCTTGATGCCGGAGTCCGCCGCGAGGAAACTCTTGCGCTGGTCGGGGTAGTCCGGGTCGATGGGCACGTAGGCCGCTCTCGCACGCAGCACGCCGAGAATCGCGACAAGCAGGTCGACGGAGTGACGCATCATCACGCCGACGCGATCGCCGGGAAGCACTCCCGCCTCCGCCAGGCGCACCGCCATGTGCTCGGCTTCGGCGTTGAGTTCAGCGTAGGTCAGCGCCCGCTGTGCATCCTCGGTGGCGCAAGCGAGCGGCGTCGCCTTTGAGTGCTGCTCAAGCAGGTGCGGGATGAGCTTCGGCGCGTCGTTCCGCGCTGATTGAACGTCGGCGTTCACGCAGCGGACTCCTCAGGGTTGGGCGACGTCGACGTCAAAGAGCCTGCGGCGGCGTCAACCTGCTCTGCCATCAGCTTCACAACGGGTGTGACACCACTGCCCGGCAGCACCGGGGCGCCGAGGGCTGCGAACCCGGTCTCAAGCGCGGCCAGCGCGGTAACCAGGTCGAGCGGGTCGGCGTGGCCGCAGTGACCGATACGTACCACTTGGTCGGCCAGTTCTCCGTTGCCGGTGGTCAGCTGGACGCCTGTGTGCTCGACCACCGCGTCGACGAGAAGCTGCGCGCCTATTCCGGGCGGTGTGAACGCGGCCGTCACGATGCCGTTGCGCGCCGCTTCCGGGGTCAGCAGCCGCAGTCCGAGGCCGCGCAGGCCCGCTCTGGCCATCCGGCCCAGCTCCGAATGCCGCCGGTGGCGCCGCTCCATGCCTTCGGCGAGTACCTGTTCGAGCGCCGCGGACAACTGGAGCAGCACGCCGACCGCCGGCGTCCAGGGGGTACGCGGGATGGAGTGGTTCAGGCTGTCACGCGTGATCGTCCAGTCGAAGTAGTACCGCAGATGCCTGGCCTTGGCGTGCCGGCGCCAGGCGCGCTCACTGACCGAGACGAAAGAGACCCCTGGCGGCGCCATCAGCGCCTTCTGCGTCCCGCCGACCACGACGTCCAACCCCCACGCGTCGGCCTGCATTTCGCAGCCGCCGGCCCCGGAGGCCGAGTCCACTATCGTCAGCACACCGCGGGTCGCGCGCCCGAAGGCCTCAAGGTCGGTGACGACGCCTGTGGAGGTCTCGCAGTGTACGGCGATCGCCGCGACGATCTGCGGGTCGGCCGCCAGGCAGGCTTCGACAGCTGCAGGGTCCGGCTCGCAACCCCACGCGACGTCGAGCACGACGGTTTCCAGGCCATAAGCGCGGCATAGCTCCACCCAGCGCCTTCCAAAGGCACCGTTGTCCACCACGAGTACCTTTTCCCCTGGACTGAAGAGATTTTGCACCGCGCTCTCGAACGCACCGGTGGTGCTTGACGAGAAGATCAGCACGTCCCCCGCGGTACCGAGCACCTGCCTGAGCCCGTCGATGATGCGTGTGAATACGCGTGCGAAGTCCTCGGTGCGCTCGTCGACCATGGGATGCGTCGCCGCCGCGATGACCGCGGGCGGCAGCGGGGTCGGGCCGGGTATGGCCAATCTGTCCTTATAGATCATCTTCCTGATTCCTCCGTGCCGCAGTGGTCGGGCTTCGTCAAAGGCTCGTCTGCAGTCGAGTACCGCTCAGCGGACCGACGCCTCACTGCCGCCGTCCGGCACACGCGGTTCGACGGCGCTCCCGCGGAGCCCGGCATCGTCCGGCTCGTCCTGCACCTGTAGCTCTGGTTGCTCGACCCTGGTCACGGCAAGGGCGAACAGTGCCGTGCCCACCACCGCGACCACAGCACAGCCCACCAGCACCGGGCGCAGGCCGAACAGGATGCCCAGGGGACCGGCTACGGCGAAGCCGACCGGCTGGGCGATCTCCGAGGCCATCAGATCGAAGGCGGCCACCCGGCCGAGTACCGAGCTCGGTACGGCTCGCTGCATGAGGGTCTGGAAGAACACTCCTTGCAGGCCGATCGCGCAGCCGGAGAGCACTGCGGCACCCGCCACCACCACCGTCGGCACGCCAGAGCCGAGGGCCAGCGCTTCGAAGACGATCAGCGGTGGCAGCCACGCTATGAAGACCACCGGTTGCTTCGGCTTGATCCGCCCGGCGGTGAACTGCGCGCAGACCACGCCGATGGTCATGCAGGTGCCGATGACACCCCAAGCTGCGGGACCGCCCAGATGGGTGTCGGCCACCAACGGGCCGAGGACCGCGAGGGGAGCCAGCAGGACCAGCGAGAACAACGTCCACTGCAAGGTGAGCAGCCATAGCCAGCGGCGCATGCGAAACTCACGCCATCCTTGCTTCAGCTGCGTGAGCGTCCCGCCATTGAGATCCGGCTCGGCATTGCCCCCAGCGGGGATCCTGGCGAATACGAGACAAAGAGTGACGAAAGCCATCAGCACGCTCTCCACCAGGAAAGCGGCTCCCGAACCATACGCCGCCACGACCACTCCTGCCGACGCAGGGGCCACCGTCCAAGCCAGCGAGGAAAAAGTGCCCATCAACGCATTGGCCTCGCCCAGGTCATCTCTCGCAACGACGTCCGGCATGATCGCTGTGCTGGCCGGACCGAACAGCGCCTCAGCGCCGCCGTATACGACTGCCACAGCGAAGAACCAACCGAGGGTCGCAGTATGCGTGAGTAGTCCTATCGCCAAGATCGCCGCCGCGACCAGACGTACGATCGACGAAACGATGAGCAACGCGGCACGCGGAAAGCGGTCCGCCGCGACGCCGGCAAACAGCGACAGGGCGAGCGAAACCGCCGCCTGAACTCCGAGGACAAGGCCGAGGTCACTCGCAGAATCAGTGGTGTGGAGGACAGCGAAGCTCAACGCGACCGGCAGGAAGCCGTTGGCCATGCTGGAGCCCAGCCGGGCGGCCAACAAGCAGGCGAAGTGTCGGTCAGTCAGCAGCCTTCTGCGTTTGCCTCGGCGTCCTGGTTCGCCGGAGACCTCTACATCGCTCATTGCGCCTCTTTCCGCGCGTGCTGGTTTCAGGTCCCGGCACGAGGGCTAGGTGATGGTTTATTTGGGTCCGGTCGGGCGGCGGTGCCACACCGAGGGGCCCTCAAGAGGTTGTCGCCTCGACCAGGGACTTGGGCCGCATGTCCGTCCAGCTCCGTTTCACGTACTCCAGGCAGTCCTCTCGCCCAGCTTCGCCGTGTACTACGGTCCAGCCCTTGGGCACGGTGATGGCGGCGGGCCACAACGAGTGCTGCCCCTCAGCATTGACCAGCACCAGATACACGCCGTCTTGGTCCTCGAATGGATTCGCCATCGCTTTCACTCCCCTAAGCAAGTTGTCATCATCCGTCAGCGGCCGCACAGTTCGATATGCGAGCCGAATTCATGTGTGCAGGTCCGTGCATCCGGGTCCGCGACAAGAGCGGCCAGCATCCGCCGGTAACCGTCGGCCACGCGCTGTGCGGTCTCCCGTTCGAACAGGTCGAGCTGGTACTCCAGGACCGCATCCATCCCAGCCGGCTCCTTGTCCGGGCCGAAGTTCTCCCGAAGGCTCAACGCCAGGTCGAACATGGAGTTGCCGGCGTCGATTTCCAATGGCACGTCGGTCAATCCGTCGAACTTGATCCCGGCGTCGGTGTCGTTCTCCACGGTGAACATGACCTGGAAAAGCGGGTGACGGGTCCGCGAGCGGGCCGGATTGAGTTCCCTGACCAGGTGATCGAAGGGGATGTCCTGGTTTTCGTAGGCATCAAGGGCGACGGCCTGGACCCGCTTGACCAGGTCTCGCAGACTCGGGTCGCCGGAGACGTCGACGCGGAACACCAGCATATTGACGAAGTACCCGACGAGATCGGTCAGCGCATCATCCACGCGGCCGGCCACGGGTGAGCCGATCGGAATGTCGGTGCCCACACCGAGCTTGCTCAGCAGCGCCGCAAATCCGGCCTGCAACACCATGAACATGGTCGCATTCTCGGTGCGGGCGACGTCGGCCAGTGCCGTATGCAGATCGGCGTCGAGGGTGAACTCGATCGTGTCCCCGGCGAAGTCGGACATCGGTTGGCGCGGGTGATCCACCGGCAACCGCAGCTCCTGGGGTATGCCGTCGAGCACCGAACGCCAGTGCGTGAGCTGTCTCGACGCCAGGCTGTCCGGGTCCTCCTCGCGGCCCAGCAACCGCCTCTGCCAGAGTGCGTAGTCACCGTACTGGACAGGCAGCGGCGGCATGTTCGGCTCGGCACCACGGCGCCGCGCCGCGTAGGCCCGGGCGAGGTCTCGGGTGAGCGGCCCCAACGACCAGCCATCGCTGATGATGTGGTGCATCGACATGAGCAGCACGTGCTCCTGCGGCCCCAGTGCGAACAGCCATGCCCGAATGGGCAGGTCGCGTACAAGGTCGAACGGACGTTCCGAGGCCTCGTGCATCGCCTGATGCACCTCTTCCTCGGCAAGCTCCTTGTACTCCAGCCTCACCGCGCATTCTGAGATATCCAGAACAACCTGATGCGGCTCGCCCTCACCGTCCCGGATTACCGTGCGAAGCGATTCATGTCGCTGCACGACGTCTCGCAATGCCTCCTCCAGGGCTGTTCTGTCCAACTGCCCCGTCAGCCGCGAAGCGAGCTGCATGGTGTACATCGAACTGCCCGGATTCATCTGATGGATGAACCACAGTCCGAGCTGCCCGAACGACAGAGGGATCATGACTGGTCCCACATAATGTCGGCGGTACGGGAGGATCGGATGTGGCTGATGGCGCTATGCCGTTGATGACGGCTTGACACAATCATTGAGATCCCTATTGCTCTGTGCGGGCCCATCCGACCACGCGGAATTCATCCGGTGCCCGCCGTGGGTCAGCGGACCGTCGGGAGGAGTGCCGGCCGGGTGATGACGGCGATCTGACCAGAGTCGATCCGCGCCGCGAGCAACGCCGCGGTAGGCGCCTGGAACAGGGTCTTGATACCGATCTCCACGCCCATGACACTGCGGATCCGGCTCAGCAGACGCACCGCGTGCAGAGACTGGCCGCCGAGTGCGAAGAAGCTCTCGTCCACGCCGACCGCAGAGAGGTCCAGCACCTCGCCGATCAGCTTGCACAGTTGCTGCTCGCGCGCGGTGCCAGGCCTGCGATCGGTGACAGATGTACGACCATCCGGAGCAGGCAGGTTACGCCGGTCCACCTTGCCGTTCGTGGTCAACGGCAGGTTCCGCAAGCGCACCACGGCAGACGGGAGCATGTAACCGGGCAACTGTGACGCGGCGTGGGCGAGGATCTCCTCGTCGGGCACCTGGGCCACTACGTAGGCGACGACTTGCCGCAGCCCCGGCCTGTCTTCGCGTACCACGACGGCGGCCTGTTCCACACCTGGATGCGCTGCGATCACGTTCTCGATCTCGCCGAGCTCGATCCGGAAGCCGCTCATCTTGACCTGGTCGTCCCGGCGCCCGACGAACTCGAGATTCCCGTCGTCACGCCAGCGGGCCCGATCTCCGGTGCGATACATCCGCCCCCCGGCCGGACCGAAGGGACAGGCGACGAAGCCGGCCGCAGTGAGGTCGGGTCGGCTGAGATATCCGCGGGCCAGCCCAGCGCCGCCGAGGTACAGCTCGCCCGCCACGCCCACCGGCAGCGGTCGCAGGCTCTCGTCCAGGACGAAGATCTGGGTGCCGGCGATCGGCCGGCCGATCGGTGGCGGCTCGTTCCCCTCGTTCCTCGTCAGCGGGCCGATCAGCGTTGCGCACACCGTGGCCTCGGTGGGCCCGTAAGCGTTGAACACACTGCAACGCCCGGACCAGCGTGCGGCGAGGTCGGCGGTCAGGCTTTCCCCGGCGACCACGATGGTCAGGTCCGCGGGCAGATCTTCGTCAGGGGAAAGCGAGGCGAGTACCGAGGGCGGCAGGGTTACGTGCGTCACGGCCTCTCGGACAAGCAGCGCTTCGAACGAACCCCCGACGAAGTCGTGCAGACCCGGGACGAACACCGCCGTGGCGCCGCTGAGCAGGGCCATACAGAGCTCCGAGACGGAGGCGTCGAAACTTGGACTGGCGAATTGCAGGACCCTGCTGTCGGCCCGTACGCCGAATGCCTCGATCTGCGCGCCGGAGAGCCCGGCAAGGCCCTCGTGCGTGACCGTCACGCCCTTCGGTGTCCCGGTCGAACCGGAGGTGTAAATGACGTATGACGGGTGCGCGAGGGTGAGTGGGTGCGACCGCTGTGCGTCGGAGAGGTTCGACGCGTCCGCGTCCGCGTCACGCCCGGTCTGCTGTTCGTCGAGGACCAGGATCGGCGTCGTCCAGGGCTGGGCCGTGGCGCCGACGGCATCGGTCAGCAGCAGGGCGGGACGCGCGTCGCCGACGATGTACTCGATCCGCTTGGTCGGATAGGCCGGGTCGAGCGGTAGGAACGCGGCACCCGCCTTGCTGATCGCGAGGATGGCCAGGACGAGGA
Organism: Streptomyces sp. NPDC127108; assembly: GCF_042677545.1. Classification (NCBI taxonomy): domain Bacteria; kingdom Bacillati; phylum Actinomycetota; class Actinomycetes; order Kitasatosporales; family Streptomycetaceae; genus Streptomyces; species Streptomyces sp. NPDC127108. The sequence goes on from NZ_JBHXTE010000044.1 coordinate 34,790, forward strand.
GCGGGCCGCTGGGCAACGCGACCCCCACCAGCTTCTCGGGTCCCATTCCGCGGGCGATCAGAGCTCTGGCAAGCCGATTGGCCCGCTCGTTGAGTTGTCGGTAGCTCCACCGCAATTCGCCGCAGGAGACCGCGCACGCGTCGGGGCGCCGCGCGACTTGGGCCTCGAAGAGCGAGGGGAGGACGACGGGATCGTATGATGCGCCGTCTCCGCTCTGCTGCGTCACCAGCAGAGCGTGCTCCTCCTTCGAGGCCAGTGGAATCTCGCACAGCGGTCGGTTCGGCGAGCGGACCGCGTTGTCGAGGAAGGTGGTGTAGTGCGATGCGATGCGGCGGATCGTCTCCGGCGTGAACAGGCCGGTCGCGTACTCGATTTCCGCTTCGAGTCGGCCGTCCCGCTCGACGACCTCGATGCTCAGGTCGAGTTTGGTGGCGGTGCGCGGTGGTGGTGCGGCGCCCTCGATCGTCAGTCCCGCGACGTGTATGGACTCCTCAAGCTCCTCGTCGTAGCTGAACGCCGTCTGGAACAGCGGATTGCGGCTCGGGTCGCGTGGCGGACGAAGTCGCTCGATGACCTTCTCGATCGGCGCTTCCTGATGGGCGAGACCCTCGACGGAAGCCAGGCGTGTCTGGTTGACCAGGCCGTGGAAGGTCTGATCTCGCTCCGGGCGTACCCGGAGGGCCAAGGTATTCACGAACATCCCGATCATGTCCTCGGTGCCCGGCTCGATCCGACCGGCCATGGGGGTGCCCACCAGCAGGTCCTCTTGGCCTGCGTAGCGGCCGAGAACGGCAGCCCAGCCGGCGAGCATGAGCGCATAGGGGGTGACGCTCCAGCGGCGGGCCGCCGCCGTGAGTTCGACGCGCAGCGAGGCCGGCAATGTGAAGAAGTGGCTGGCGCCATGGGAGCTCATGTGTGAGGGACGGCGGTAATCGGTGGGCAGTTCAAGTGCGAAGGACGCGTCCTTGAGCTGGGTGCACCAGTGCTCGACCTGACTGTCCAACAGGCCCTCGTCGAGAGAGCGAAGTTGCGCGACGGCGTACTGCCCGTAGGCGAAGGGCAGCACGGGGAGCTCGGGTGTGCGGCCCTCGGCCCCGGCGGCAAGAAGCTCGGCAAGCTCCTGGACCAACACGCCGGCCGAGACTCCGTCGAAGACCAGGTGATGTATGTCCACCAGCAGGCGGTGATCCGCGGGACCGAGGCGGTACAAGCCGAACCGCACGAGCGGCCCGTGCAAGAGGTCGAACGGAGCTGCCGTCGCGGCACTCACCCGCTCGGTCATCTCCTGCTCCGAGGCCACATCCTGTGGATCGAGCCCTATGGGGCGCGCAGGGACGACGACGAACCGGGGCGAGCCGGACGCGATGGACACCACAGAGTGCAGCACCTCGTGGCGTTCGACGATATGGGTCAGGGCCATCTCGAGCAGCCCGAGGTCCAGCTCGCCGCGCAGGGCGAACACAACCGGGGTCCCGTAGTGCGAGCCCCCATCGGCGAGCTGCTCGGAGACCCAGATCCGCTCCTGTGCCAGGGAAAGGGGGAAACCCCTGTCAACGCGGCGGTCCTGGCTGTCTTTCGGTTGCATCGCAGAGTCTTGGGTAGTCGACACCGACGTCTCCCAGTCGTTTCCGGGTAGGGTCCGTCCGGCCGCGGGGGCCGAGGCGCTGTAGGTCGTCAATAGATCACTCGCGCGTCGTGGCTGATCCTGCGATCGCGCGACTTCCGCAGGTCGCGCGCCACGTTCAGCCTCTTGAGCCAGCGGTCCGTGCCGTCGAAGCGGGCAGTGAACGGCACCCTGCCGTGCACGATCTTGTAGTTGTCCAGGAAGAGCAGTTCACCCGGTTCGAGCACGTAATCCCGTATGTTGCGATCGACCTCCGCGGCGATGGCCTGCATTGCGCGGGCGCTGTCCGGGACGGCGTATGCGTCCTCCATGAAGAACGGATCGATGCGTAGATAGGGCGCTTCGCGGTCGCCGAAGAGGATGGCGACTCGGTCGGGCGTGCCGTCCTTGGCCATGATCCATTCGTAGCTGCGCGAGAGCAGCTCGCGTTCGCGCGTCGACATCTCCCGGTTGTCCTCGTCGTGGTGCGGCAGATGCGAGCGGTCGGGCTTGATCGGGTACTGCTCCTGACAGAGCAGGTCCCTGATCTCATCAGTGAGTTCGAGGTCGTCGACCGAGGCGAATGTCGTTGCCACCCGGTCGTGGTTGCGTAGACAGGCCAGGCCGAGGTAGTCGGCCCGCAGGGGGTGGAAGGCCTCCTCGGTGTGCCAGGTCAGCAGTTCTTCGCTGCCCGAGCCGAGCTGCTCCTTCTCATGTCCCTGGATCGGGAAGATGTCGTGCATGATCCGGCCGTCCTGCTGCGTCGCCCAGGCGATGGGGTCGCCCAGCAGGGACGCGCAGAGCATGAAGTACACCTCCACGGGGAGCGTGGACGCCCGGCCGACGTGGGTACGCCAGTGCTCGGGAGTGGGCCCGATACCGACGTCGTCGATCCGGAAGCCGCGGATGGACAGCGCGCCACCGGAGGCCTCCAGGCGGAACGCGTTCAACTCGGCCCGCAGCCGCTGCGGCAGCTCGTGTGCGTATACCGCGCACTGCCGGACGAACTCCGGGTCACTGACCGAGTGGAACTTCGCCGTGACCGAAGCGAGTACTTCGTTGACTGACTTTAGCTCGATGTCCGAGAGTTCAATTCTCTGCATAGTCGTCAGGGTTCCTTTCCGCCTCACGGTTGGGGACTCGCGGCGAACTCAGCGCTCAAAAGGTCCAGGCCTGTGCTCAGTTGGCTGCGATCGCCGCCGAAACCGAGCCGGACGCGGCGCGGATGGTCGAATGCCTGGCCGGGGACAAGCAGCGTGTTGCTGGTCTCTCCCAGCCGACGGCAAAGCTCCGTCGTGTCCCGCCACGGGCTCAATTGCGGGAACGCTGTCACTCCGCCGAGGGGCAGCGGGAGGTCGACACGATCCTCGTGCCGCGCGGCCCAGTCGGCCAACAGGCGTCGGTTGGCCTTGGCGTTCTCCAGCCTGGGAGCGATGAAGACGTCTGCGCGCTGTACGACGCGCAGCGCAATGAACTCGACCAGCGGAGAGAGGCTGAGGGTGATGCGGTCGCGCAGGTTGGTCATCGCCCGCAACATCTCCGGGTCCGCCATGCACCACCCGAAACGCATGCCGGGTAGACCAAAAGCCTTTGAAAAGGTTCCGATCGACACAGTGCGCGGATAGGTCAGTCCGGGGTCCGGCAGCGGTGCTTCATCGTAGACCAGGTCCGTGAAAGCGCCGTCCCACAGGAGATAGGCGCCAACGTTGTCAGCAATCTCAAGCAGGCGACGGAAACCAGCAAGGTCGAGTGTCGCGCCGGTCGGGTTGTGCGGAAAGTTGACCACAATAACCTTTGTGCGCGCAGTGACGATCCTCGCAAGTTCCTCCACGTCAGGCCGGAATTTGTCCTCCTCGCGCAGCCGCCAGCGCAGAACTTCGCACCCCATGGACTCTGCGACGGATACATGCGAGTGGTAGGCCGGGTGCAGTGCGACGACTTGGTCACCCGGCTCAAGGAGGGTCTGGAGCGCGACGTAGATGGCCTCGCTGCCGCCGTGCGTGGTCATCACCCTGCGCGCGTCACCGTCCCCCCAGCGCGAGGCGATGGCCTCGCGCAGGTCGTCCCGGCCCAGGCACGGACTGTCCCGGAAGACGATCTCGTCCACATCACCGGGCTCGATGCCGGCGAGTTGTCGCACCTGTCCGAGCGAATAGTCAAGAACCCCACTCGAGCCCATGTCTATCGCAGCGTCATGATAGTGATCGCGCATCCAGTCTTCGAGTAATGCCCCATCAAAATTCATCGTTCTCCAGAACCTTGTCCTCGCGACCCGAGAACCGCGACCCCATACAGAGATCACAACAGGTAAGTAGATTCAGTTCGACAGAGATGCTGATCTCGCGTTTCTGGTCCAATGACTGTGATTCCTCAAACTCCCAGACCGAGGGCGTGAGGTCTTCCGTGGAGCAACGTATGTCCTCTCCGATATGGGCAGTTGACAGATATTGCCCGCTACGGGATCTGCGTTGCTGCCCATGCGTCGATGAGTCGGGTGCCCCATCTGCCGATATCCGACATCGAGGAAGAAGAGGGCCTCCGTGGCGTGGCGAGCGGCACGCTCCAGACACCACCGGCCTTCAAGTGGTGTTGCAGGTCAGGGCGGTTCGAGTGTGAGGCATGTTCCGGCGAGGCATCCCACGACGATGTCGGGCCAGTACTGGATCGGTGCCGTGGTGCGGATTGAGAGTCGGCGTACTGGGAGCAATAACGATGCGACAAAGAGCAACGTGGGCCAACTGTTCTCACTGGGGGCGTCATACATTCCCACGTTGAAGGCGTCGGACTTCGAAGACCCAGAATGGACTGTTGTCGATCGTTGCCCGATATTTGATCAATATTGCTGCGTCATCTGCCGTCGTCGATTCGGCTGTTAGGCTTGCGGACCGCGATGCCGAGCAAACTCCGTGACAGCGAAGGTGATTTCCTTGGTGGACAAGCGGGCAGGGTTCGACTATGACAGCCATGACCCGGCGATAGCGGTGGATCCGTTTCCGACCTATGCGAAACTCCGCGAATCCTGCCCGGTGCAGTGGAGCCGCGCCTGGGACGGCTATTGGGTCACGACCGGCCACCGTGAGGTCTCCTCGGCGGCCCGCGCTGCCCGGACCTTCCAAACCGCGCAGGACAGGGCGGACGGTACGGTGCAGGGTGTGACCATTCCCTCACTCGGGCAGAGCAACCGGATGATACCGCTGGAACTCGACTCGCCGGAGTGCCTGAAGTACCGCAAGCTGATCTCCGTTTTCTATTCCCCGAAGCGGGTCGCTGCGCGCGCCGGCGAAATCCGGCAGTTGGCGGCGGCTTGTATCGACGAGGTGATCGAGCGCGGCGAGTGTGACATCGTTCTGGCGATGACCGAGAAGCTGCCCAGCATTCTGACCATGCGGGACATCGGACTGCCGGAGGAGCGGTGGTTCGACATCGACTCCCTGCTCTACCGGGCGCTTTTCGCCGCTCCGCACGATCCGTCGACAGCCCGCGAATGCGCGCAACTGATCTGCCTGGAGCTGGTCGAAGCACTCGACGCGCAACGGGACGGCGACAAGCGGGGGCTGCTCGGGCACCTGGCGACCAGTGAGGTGGACGGAGCACCGGTACCGGACGATGACATCGTCTCGATGATGTATTTGCTGCTGCTCGGCATCCATCCGACGTCAAGCCTGACCGCGATCGCGCTCCGTACCCTCGCTCAGCAACCCGATCTGCGGTCCCGGCTGATGTCCGACCGTTCGATGATCCGCACCGCCGTGGACGAGTTCCTGCGGTGGGTCTCGCCCGTTCAAAGCACGGGCCGGATTGCCGCCGAGGACGTCGAACTCGGCGGGCAGCGCATCGCCCGGGGCGAGCAGGTGCTGCTCGGGTGGGCCGCGGCGAACCGCGACGATTCCGTCTTCCCGCACTCGGACCGGATCGACCTGAACCGCGACGCCGGCCGCCACCTCGCTTTCGGTGCCGGCCAGCACTATTGCGTGGGCGCGGCCATGGTGCGCGAGATGTTCACGGCGATGTTGGAGGAGGTGTTCGACCGGATACCGGACTACACCGTCGCCGATGACGCGGCGATCGAATGGTTTCCGGATCTGACCCCCGTATACGGGATCAAGGCTCTGCCGATACGGTTCACGCCCGGCCGATAAGCCGGGCGTCGTTCATGACCGAGGAGTCGGCCAGGAGGTCGACGATCGGGATCTCCGTCGCGAAGGCACTGTTCAGCCCTTCAGGATCTGCAGCAGCCGGGCGCCACCCCGGCCGACGAGCAGCACCCCGGCCATCTCCACCCGGTGCTGCAGCAACTGACTGCGGCGCTGTTGACTCGCTGTCCAGGCGACCTTGACAGTGGAGGTCAGCTCCGACTGAGCGTTCAGGGCGCCCATTCAAGCAGGCGTTTCGCGCGGTAGAAGAGGTGTCCAGCTTGGCGGGGACGCCGATGGTGGCGACGTGCGGCAGGATCAACTGGTAGAGCCGCGCCATCTCCTCGGACATGCCCGGGCTCTCCGGCCGCGCCTCGGTCACCAGTTGCACTCCGGTCCAGGCACCCACGCCCAGCCGTGCGATCTCCGCGTGGACCGCGTGCGGCAGCAGCTCGCCGCGCTCCTCGGCCTCCCCCGGTCTCTCTTGCCCTGCCTGAACATCGAACCGTCGACCATGGACCCACCGAAGTTTCGGTATGGCACCAAGCCCTCCGGCCGTCCCGGGGGCTGTGCTGCGGGACGCGGAGCCGGGGACAGGGGATGATCCCGGCTCCGCGTCCTGGACGGCACGTCAGTGGTTGACGTGGCCGCCGTCCATGGGGCGCCCCGCTGTCATCAGGTGCTTCAGGTCCCGGGCGTACTTGGCGACGAGGTCGCGCGTCAGGCTCGGGATCTCTCCGTGCCCGGGGATGGCGCCGGCCCGGACGGCGGCGCGGAACCGGTCGGAGGGGATGACGGATCCGGGTACCGGGTCCTCGGGCTCCTTGAAGCCGTGCCGGACGGGCAGCGCCGCGTACTGCCGCTGTGCCTCGGGCAGGGCGCGCATCGCCGCCTCGAACCGCAGGTACCACTCGGCGTAGTCGTCCACCCGCTCGATGGCGTGGCCGTCCTGGGCGAGCCAGTCGACGATGGCGTCGAGGGAGACGCCGTCGTCGTGGGGGTTCACGAGGCTGAACGTCCGGTATCCGGAAGGGGCTTCAGAGGTGCCGTGCCCCCCTAGCGCCACCACGGCGGTGGCGGTGAAGTCGACCGGCAGGCCGTCGTAGTGGGCGCGTTCGCCGTCCGCACGGTAGAAGCTGCGCGGCGCGATCCCGGTGGCGAGCACGCTGAACAGAAGGCGGCTGAACACGTCGGTGACGTTGAGCTGTCCGCCGTACCGGCTGTGCGCGAGGACCATGCTGGACCGGATGGTCGTGACGGGCAGTCCGCACAGGTCGTGCGCCTCCCGCAGCAGCACTTCGCCGGCCCATTTACTGGTCGCGTACCCGTTGGCGTAGCCACCGTCGACGTTCAGGGCCGGTATGGCGACGCGGACGTCGGTGTCCTCGTCGAGGGCCGGCCTGCAGGAGTCGGCGACCCCGACGCTGGAGATGTAGGTGATCGGCTTCGCCCGGCGGGTGAGGGCAAGGCGGACGAGTTCGGCGGTGCCGACGACGTTGGCCTCGAAGAGGTGCGGGTACGGCAGGAGGTGGTTCACCAGCGCACCGGCGTGGACGATCAGGTCGACCTCGTCGGCCAGCCGGTCCCAGGCCGCCTCGTCCAGGCCGAGCCGTGGTTCCGCCATGTCACCCGCCACGACCTCGAGATGGGCCGCGGCCAGTTCCTCGTACGTCCGCACCAGGTCCGGGTCGCCGCTGTCGAAGGCCGCGTCCAGCCGCTGCCGGGCCGCGGCGGCGTCCTCGCCGCGCACCAGGGCGATCAGTCGGCCGCCGACCGGCGCCAGGGTGCGCAGCCATTCCAGGGCGAGGAAGCGGCCGAGGTAGCCGTTCGCGCCGGTCAGCAGCACGGTGCGCGGCTCTCGCTCGGCACGGGGCAGCGCGGGGGCGTCGGCGAGGAGGTGTGCGTCGAGGAACTTGTCGAGGGTGAGGTCCTTCGCGTGGACCTCGGTCACGCCCTCGCCGTGCACCGAGGCGAAGGTGGGCCGCCGCACGGCCGTGACTCGGTGAGCAGCGCGCCCGGCGCCCTCGCCGTCTTCCTTGATCTCGACGATGCGGGTCGTCATCTCCTTGAGCGTGACCGGTTCCAGGAACAGCTCGATCGGTACGTCGATGTCCAGCTCGTCGCGGAGCCGTCCGGCCAGATGCACGGACGTCAGCGAGTCGCCGCCCGCCTCGAGGTACGTCTTCTCCAGACCTGCGGGCCCGTCGAGATCCAGTGCCTCGATCACGAACTCGGCGACCCTGGGCTCCAGTTCGCTCCCCAGTGCGGGCGCCGCGCTCTCGGCCGGCGTCTCAGCGGCCGGGCCGCGCAGCGTCAGGGCGCCGTAGCTCTCGCCCGCGAACGGGTACGACGGGAGCCGTACCCGGCGCACCTCGCCGTCGAGCGTCGGCCAGGTCACCTCCTCGCCGCGCAGCCACGCCTCCCCCGACGGGTCCCGCGCCGGATCCGGGTGGCCCTCGGCCAGTGCCATGAGCTTGTCCGACGCCTCCTGCACGCCGGCGGCGACCACGTAGGCACGCACGGGCATCCCGACCCGGCCGGTGCGCAGGGTGTGCGCGACATCGGCGAGGGCAGGGGCGTCGGCCTCTCGCAGACGTGCCGCCAACCGCGACGCCACGAGAGCGAGTTGATGCTCGGTGCGGGCCGACAGCGGCAGGACCGTCGGGCGGGCGTCGGCCTTCGCGCGCGGCTCGTGTGCCGGTGCCTCCTGCACCACCGCGTGCACGTTCGTGCCGCCCATGCCGACCGACGTCACGCCGGCCAGCCGGGGCAGGTCCGGCCTGCGCGGCCAGTGACGGGTCTCGGTCACCAGCCTCAGCGGCGAGTCCTGCAGGGCGGCGACCGGGCTCGTGACGTTCACCGTCGGGGCCAGGGTGGCGTGCTCCAGCATCAGGACCGTCTTGATCAGCGCCGCCACACCGGCCGCCGCGTCGGCGTGCCCGATGTTCGACTTCACCGAACCGAGCGCGATGCCGACGCCGCTGTCGAGGCCGGCTCGGGCGGTGAACGCCGCGCTCGCCGCCTCCAGTTCGATCCGGTCGCCCAGCTCGGTCCCGGTCCCGTGCGCCTCCAGGTACTGCGCCGCCGACGGCTCAAGACCCGCCGCCGTCCACGCCTCGGTGATCGCGGCCGTCTGCCGGCCCACGCCCGGAGCGGTGAAGCCGATCTTGCCGGCTCCGTCGTTGGTGACGGCCGTGCCCCGGATCACCGCGCGCACCGGGTCGCCGTCGGCGAGCGCGTCTTCCAGCCGCCGCAGCACCAGCACGCCCACCCCGCTGCCCGGCACCGTGCCGGCCGCCTTCTCGTCGAAGGGGCGGCAGCGGCCGTCGGGGGAGGAGGTCCCGCCCTGGTAGTAGACGTAGCCCTCCTTGCGCGTGGTGCCGATGCCGACGCCGCCCGCGAGCGCGGTGTCGCACTCGCCGAGCAGCAGGGCCTGGACGGCAAGATGGACCGCCGTCAGTGAGGTCGAGCAGGCCGTCTGGACCATCATGCTCGGCCCGTCCAGGCCCAGCCGGTAGGAGATCCAGGGCGCCAGGAACTCGCGGTCGGTGAGGATGCGCGTCTGGAGCGCGCCGATCGACGCGGCGAGCGCCGGGTCCGTCTCGGCGGCCAGTGCGTGGTCCGTCGAGCTGCCGCCCATGTAGACGCCGGTGCGGGACGGTGCGTTCAGTGGGGCGTACCCGGCGTCCTCCAGCGCCGACCAGGCGGTCTCCAGGAGCACCCGGTGCTGCGGGTCCAGGGCGGCCGCTTCGGTGCGGTTGAAGCCGAAGAGCTCGGCCTCGAAGCGGTCCGCGTCAGCGAGACGCCCCTGCACCGGGACGAACGCGGGATTGCGGAGCTCGGCCGGGTCCGCCCCGTCGGCGAGCAGTTCCTTCTCGGTGTACTCGGACAGCGAGCAGACGCCGTCGCGCAGGTTGGCCCAGTAGGCGTCGAGGTCGGGGGCGCCGGGGAAGCGTCCGCTCATCCCCACGACGGCCACCGTTTCCTCAAGGTCGTGCTGTGCGGCTTCCTCGGTCGTCATCGCGTCGTGCCCTTCCTGGAACGGAGATTGTGCGGGGTTGAGGGATTTGCTGAAGTCTTAGGTGCCCAACGTCAGGGCATCGCTACGGGCGTAGGGAGCCGATGGCCGGCACCGCCAGGCACGAGGTCGCGCTGGAACCAGGTCAACTCCACCGTCACCGCCGTTCCCTTCCCTCGAAACGCTGGCGCCGTGCTCGCAGCACGCGAGCGCGCCTGGCCGATGCCGCTCGCCCGACCACAGCCGATTCATCGTCCGAGGGCACGCCGTCACGGAGCAGCGTTGCCTGCGCCGCCACCGTGGTATGCGAGAACAGATCAACAATCGAGAGCCGAACTCCCGTATGCCGCTCAAGGGCGTTCTGAAGCTCAAAGAGCTTGACCGAGTGGCCGCCCAGATCGAAGAAATTCACCTCGATCGGAACGTCTTTCCGCTTCAGCACCTCGGCCCACGCGGCGGACACCCGTCCAGTCGTGTCGTCCGTGGGGGCGGCTACTTCCTCTGTCTGGGAGTCCGGACAGGTTTCTGCCAGAGCACTAAGGCGTTTTCGGTCGATTTTGCCGTTGACAGTCACAGGAAACCGATCGAGCACGTGGATCCAGTTCGGAACCATGGCTTGCGGCAGCCTGCGGGCCACATGCTCGCGGATTGGTTCTGGAGAAATGTCAGGAGGAGACAGGACGAATCCGACAAGCTGGGTCCGCTCCGCGTTCGTCACCACGACGGCGTCGCTGACCCCTGGTGCGGTACGCAGATGAGCCTCGACTGCGCCGAGTTCGATCCGATGGCCACGGATCTTGACTTGTTGATCGCGGCGGCCGAGGAATTTCAACTCACCATCGTCGTTCCACAGGGCGAGGTCCCCCGTGCGGTACATCTTGGCGCCCTCGACGTCGGTGAAAGGGTCGCCGATGAAAGCCTGGGCAGTCGCCTCAGGGCGGCCGAAGTATCCTCGAGCTACCCCTGTACCGCCGATGAACAACTCGCCGCTCACACCGGGTGGGACCGGCTCCAGCTCCTCATTCAGCAGGTATAGGCGGACACCAGGCACCGGCCCGCCGATGGATATCGGTCCAGGGGCCTCATAGCGGCGGAAGCTGGCCCATACGGTGGCCTCGGTCGGGCCGTACTCATTGACCAGGGCGACTGTCCGGCCGAGCAAGGCGAAATGGCGTTCCACCAATGCCTCAGTCGGCGACTCGCCGGCCACGATCACCGTATCCAGCGCATCCAGCCGCCTGCCCTGCCGTGTCGCCGCGTCCAGCAGTGCGCTGTAGAGGAGCGGTACGCAGAGCAGCCGGGTCACCTGCCAGCGTTCCACCAGGCGGGCCAGCCGCTCGGGATCGCGGATTTCATCAGATGCGGCTACGACCAGGCATCCCCCCGCGGTCAGGGTCCCCCACACCCCGGCAACCGAGGAATCGAAAGCCAAGGGGGACACAAGCAAGAAGACTGGAGCGCCGGGATACACCGCGCGGCGTGCCCAGGTGGAAGCGGACAGCTGACCGTGCTCGACCAGGACGCCTTTGGGTTCGCCAGTGCTGCCCGAGGTGTAGATGATGTAAGCGGCGTCATCGGGTGTCACCGCGACTGCCGCCGCCGAGGTCTTCTCTCCTTCTCGGGCGTCCTCCGCTCGAATGACCGGGCATGTGAGCGTGGACAGTCGGCCAGACGTGCCGTCTGCGACGATCACGGCAGACACGCCCGCGTCAGCGAACACATCAGCGATCCGCTGATCTGGGTGGGCCGGGTCTACCGGGACGTACGCGGCACCGGCGTACAGGACTCCGAGTACGGCGGCAATCATCGCGTTCGAAGGTTCGACGAGCACACCGATTCGCTCGCCTCTGCCCGCACCTGCCGCACGGACAGACGCTGCGATGCGCCTGGCCCAAGCGTCGAGCTCGCCGTAGCTCAGCTCGGCGCCCCTGCTCCGAACGGCGACCCTCAGCGGATCACTGCTGGCTATCCGGGCCACGACTGCATGGACTGGGCTGAACTCCTCGTGTGGAGCGTTCGACACAAGGTTCTGTTCTGACAAGGTCATCAAAATTCCCACACTAATTCTCGGCTCGAGCTGGCGGGTAAGGAATGTGATCAGCAGCGGATCTCCCCCAACTCGAAGAAGTCGGAGTCGTCACGGAGATCGGTGTGTCCCGGAGAGGATGCACTCTGGCATCCGTTCACCCAAGCGTCAATGCCGCAAGAAGGGCCGACAAGGCGGTGCGCACTATGCGTCCAGAAGAACGCAATAACTGTCAACCGTGCTTTGCTGGCGACACTTGACGCCAGCTCGCGGACATCGCTAGCCTGCTCGATATTCCATCACGGAGGCAATGCTTAAATCCCGCAGATTATTCATAATCCGGCGGGCCGTAAAGGGAGGATCCGGCGCACGAGCAAGCAGGCCAAAAAAATATCTGATCGTTGTGAACGGTGAAGAACAGCACTCCATCTGGCCGCTTGATCAGGCCGTTCCGGCGGGCTGGAACATATACCCCCACCAGAAGCCTCGGGTTTCGACTTCTTCGATGCGGTGGACTGGAGGATCTTCCATGCGCACTCCCCCTACGATGAATCTTTCTCACCTGCTCGATCCCGAACATGCGGCGGAGCCATACCCGTTCTATGCCGAGTTGCGTACAAAATCACCGGTGCAGTGGGATGAATGGATGCAGACCTGGGCGGTGCTCGGCCATCAGGAAATCCTCGATCTCTCGAAGGACAGGCGTCTTTCTGTAGCCAGAATATCGGATTTCTACGAGAGCTTCCCCGAACAGGCCCGTGGCGATGTTGCACTGCTGGCTCGCACACTGTCAGACATGATGCTGTTCAATGATCCGCCGCATCACACCCGGCTACGCCGACTGATCAGGCCGAGCCTTTCTCCCCGCCTTACCCGGGAACTACGCTTTCATGTCCAGGAGTTGGCCGACGAACTGCTCGACAAGGTTCTTCCGAGCGGGCGCATGGACATCATTCACGACTTCTCGGAACCGCTCAGCCGTGGCGTCATCGCGAAACTGGCGGGCGTATCCGACGACGCCACCCACCTCCTGGAGAGCTGGCAGGGGCTGTTGCATGAGTTCTTTACCCAGTCCGACTCCCAGAACGCGCGGATACAGGCACTGAGGGAGTCCTTCGACCGCACTGCCACCGCTCGTCGAAACAGCACGGCCGACGACTTCTTCAGCCGGATGATCAGTCCCCAACTCCAGGCAGCCGACTACACCGAGGACGAAGTCTTCGCCAACTTCCTGCTGCTCATCGACGCGGGGCAGGCGACCACCACACATATGATCGGGAACGCGGCCCTCGCCCTGCTGCACAACGACGAGCAGACTCAGCGGCTGCGCAAAGATCCTGAGCTGATCACACCCGCCACGCACGAACTGATGAGATACGACAGTTCGGTCCAGTTCACCACTCGGAAGGCGCTCGCCGACATCGACCTCGGCGAGCACCTGATCCGAGCCGGCCAGTCGGTGACCCTGATTCTTGGTTCAGGGAATCGTGACCCCCGCCGCTACACCGACCCTGACCTTTTGGATGTCTCCCGACCGGCCGCTGATCACCTGTCGTTCGGGCACGGCATCCACTACTGCCTGGGCGCCTCACTGGCTCTCACCGAGATCGACGTCGCACTGCGGGCGCTGCTGCGTCGGACCACCAACTGGAAGTGCGAGGTGGCGCAGCCCGAGTGGCTCGAAAGCATCAACTTCCGCTTCCTTGCATCCCTTCCGATCACTTTTGAGGCAATCGCCTGAATGTGGTATTCGCCTCCCGACAGGGCTGTTTGGTAAGGCGGCGGCTTGAGCGGACGCGGTCGCTCCCGAGTGGGGCACGTGGGGTTCAATGCGGGTATGGGGAACGCTCTGTGGGACCGGCTCTCGGTTGAGGTGCAGTCAGAGGTGGACGGCCTCGTCTCGGCCGGGCGGAACGTGCAGGCCATTGCTGTGATGCGTGAGCGTGTCGGTCTGCCGACGCCGAGTCTGCATGAGTGTGTTGATCTGGTGGATCAGCGATTCAGCGTGTTGCGGCAGGGCCCGACACACTCGTGAAGTCGCTGTGCGAGGCGGTCATGCGTCGCGCCAGTTCGGGGTGGATTCGCGGGTGAGCCGTCGGCTTGTGCCGAAGGTCCGCTCGACGGCCCATCGCCGCGGAATCGCCTTGAAGCCCTTCTGACCTAGGGCCTGTTGTGAAAGCCCCAGGCGGCGAGGGTTGTGGTGCCTGGGCCCCCGGGTCATCCCTACTGAGGCTGCATGAGGTGCAGGTCCTCACCCCATGCGTCGAGCACCGCATCGTGTCCGGCCCGCCGGGCCGCTGCTTCGACCTGGGCAAAGAGGCGACGCTGTGTGGAAACGTCGCCCGTTGCTGAGATGTGGTTCAGAGCACCGAGCAGCAGCTCGGTATCCCAGCCGGGCAGTGGGAATCGGGCAAGTTCCCACTCCAGGTACTTGTTGTAAGGGCGGGGGCGTCGGTCCAGAGCGAAGAGCAACTCCAGCAGGAACCTGGCGCTGTCGGCGGCATCGAGTCGGGCCGCGAGGGCATGTCCGTCGCGGTCGTTCTTTACTGAGCGGTAGAGGGAGTTGGCGTAGGCGTCGAGCCATGCGTCTGCCTCGTGGAAGGCCGCGTCGGCAGCGAGCCGCGCCTTGTCGGCCAGGATTTGGGCGATGACTCCGCCGAGGCGGTCGAGCACGATCTCGGCTCGGGCGAGGGCGTACCGCTCGAAGCCGGGCATTCCGGCCGCACGGAACCTGTCGAGGGAGAGGATGACGAGGTCGAGTTCTGGGGTGCGGTGTCCCGTGAACCGGGTGAGTTCCGTCGTCGCCCCGTCGGCGAGGATGACGTACAGGTCGTGGTCGGAGTGCTCGGTGGTCATGCCCTCGTGGGCCTGGGAACCTTTGAGGACAAGGCCGACGACCGCCGGATCAGCGGCGGCGAGTTCGACGAACGCGTCGTAGGGGAGGTGTTCCTGGGCGGCCATTGTGTGGTCTCCGGTGATGTGGTGACGGGCATGCCAGGCGGGCGCCCTGGCTCACCTGAGGCGCCCGCAACGTCTGCAGCGGTGCTTGGCCGCCGCCCGGAAGATCAACGCACGGGTGGGACTCTAGCGCTCGGCTTGCCGGGTGGTCTCGTGTTCGGCTGTTCCTGGTCGACATGGGCGCAGGCCAGCTTGGCCCTCCGGAATCCGGTCACAGCCACTCATTGATGATCGCGATCTGGACGGTGGCCTCATAGCGGACAGCGAGTTTGTCGTACCTCGTGGCGACGGCCCGGTGCCTCTTGAGGCGGTTGATGCCGCACTCGACTGCATGGCGCGGGCACCCTGACCGCTTCCAGCACAGCCTCGAACTGCGGAGAGTCATCCCGCTGACCAGCGGTGATCACTACTGACAGAGGCTTCTGTCCCTGCTCGACCGCCAGATGTATTTTGCTACTCAGCCCACCCCGAGGCGGGCACGTCCCGCCACGGGGCACCGGTCCGCGTCCGCCACCGTATGCCGTCTATCGGCTGCCGTCTCGTCCACACCTGCGGACGGCCCGGCTTGATGCCCCGCGGCAGCAGCGGCTCAAGCCGGGCCCACTGGTCGTTCGTCAGATCCCCACGTCCCACGAGACGCGATCATCAACGAGCAAGATCCACTTTCGCAACAGGCCCTAGCGGTGTTCGGGGTTGGGGAAGTCGAAGCGGCAGCCCGCGTCCCATTCGGAGCGCTGGTTGCCGTGGGCGGGAATGCCGCCCGCCTGCTTGAGCAGCGCCGCCAGGTGCATGAGGTTCCAGGTCATGAAGGCGGTGTTGCGGTTGGTGAAGTCGTTCTCGGGGCCGCCGGAGCCGGGGTCGAGGTAGGACGGGCCAGGGCCCGCCTCGCCGATCCAGCCGGCATCGGCCTGGGGCGGGACGGTGTAGCCGAGGTGCTGGAGGCTGTAGAGGACGTTCATGGCGCAATGCTTGACGCCGTCCTCGTTGCCGGTGATCAGGCAGCCACCAACACGACCGTAATAGGCGTACTGGCCTTGCTCGTTGAGGATGCTGGAGCAGGCGTACAGCCGCTCGATGACCTGCTTCATGACACTGCTGTTGTCTCCGAGCCAGATCGGCCCGCACAGGATCAGCATGTCGGCGGCCATGACCTTCTCGTACAGCCGCGGCCACTCGTCGCTCTGCCAGCCGTGCTCGGTCATGTCCGGCCAGACGCCGGTCGCGATGTCGTGGTCGACGGCGCGGATCAGTTCGGTGGCCACCCCGTTCTTCTCCATCACGAGGCGGCTCCTGTCGATCAGGCCCTCGGTGTTGCTGGTCTCGGGCGAGCGCTTGAGCGTGCAGTTGATGAACAAGGCGCGCAGGTGGTCGTAGCGGTACGGGGGCGCTGACATGGGGCGGCTCCTCGAAGTGACGGGAGTACGTACCCAGCCTGGCCCCGATGGGGTGGGGCCGCACGCCGGTCGGGGGCCAGGCGTATGAGAGGCCGTCGCCACGCGGTAGTCGCGGCGCCGCAACCTGCGGATCCCGGTCGGGCATCACCGAAGGACCCCCCGCCGCATGTGACCCATGCCACATGCGGTTCCTGTCAGCAATCGAGGTGCTGCCCCGTTCAAGCCGCCGAGAGCAGGCGAAGAAAACCGACAGGAGCAGCACATGAAGCACCGCATCGTCGTCCTCGGCGCCGGTTATGCCGGGGCCTACGTGGCCGGCAACCTGGCCCGCCGGCTTTCAGCGGCCGACACCGAGGTCACCGTGGTCAACGCCGAGCCGGTCTTCGTCCAGCGGCTGCGGCTGCACCAACTCGCCTCCGGCCAGGAGATCGAAGCTCCACAGCTCGCCGATGTCTTCGCCGGCACGGGAATACGGCTGCGCCTGGCCCGTGTCACCGCCGTCGACCCCGAGCGCCAGGTCGTCGCCGTGGCCGACGGCGACGGTGAGCTCGGCTACGACACGCTTCTCTACACGCTCGGCAGCACCGTCGCCGACCACGGCGTTCCCGGCGTCGCAGAGCACTCCTTCCACGTCACCAGTCGTCCGGCGGCGCTGCGCCTGCGCGACCGCCTGGACAGCCTGGGCGAGCGGAGCGAAGTCGGGAGTGTGCTGGTCGTCGGCGACGGGCTGACCGGCATCGAGACCGCCACCGAGATCGCCGAATCCCGGCCCGGCCTGTCCGTGACGCTGATCGCCCGCGGCGAGCTGGGCGCCCCACTCTCCACCGGGGCCCGCACCCATCTGCGCCACGCCTGCCACCGGCTGGGCATCACTGTCCTGGAGCACACCAGCGTCGAAGCCGTCGAAGCGACACAGGTGTTGTGCGCCGACGGCACCGCTCTGGCATCCGACGCGACCGTGTGGACGGCGGGGTTCGCGGTCCACCCCATCGCCGCCGCCAGCGGTCTCGAGGTCACCGAGAACGGTCGGATCGTCGTCGATCGCACCATGCGGTCGGTCTCGCACCCGAACATCTACGCCGCCGGCGACAGCGCCCACGCCATCGGCGACAACGGCCGGCCGCTGCCGATGTCCTGCGCCTCGGCCGGCTACACCGGCATGCAGGCCATGCAAGCGATCATGGGAGACCTGACCGGACACAAGATCCCGAACATCAAGCTGGGCTACCTGGGCAACCACATCAGCCTCGGGCGGCGGGACGGAATCCTGCAGATGGTCGACGACGAAGCGCAGGCGAGGCCGAAGTACGTCGGCGGCCGGAAGGCCGCGCGGATCAAGTCGGGCATCCTCAAGATGTCGCTGTGGACCACCTCGCACCCGACCTTCGGCCTGCCCAAGCGCAAGCACCACCTGGCCGACGTGCCGAAGACACCTGCCGAGAAGGCGGCCGCCTCCACCGAGAAGACCGTCGCGTAGCCGCCCACCTAAGGTGATCCGCGTGGACAGGACCGTCATCGATTCCTTCGACACCAGTCGGTTCGAGGCCAGCCGCAACCGGCTGGCCTCACTGGCGTACCGCCTCCTCGGGTCCGCCGCCGACGCCGAAGACGCCGTGCAGGACGCGTTCTTGCACTGGCAGGCCGCCGACCGGCCTCAGATCAAGGTGCCGGAAGCATGGCTCACCAAGGTCGTCACCAACCTGTGCCTCGACCGGCTCCGCTCGGCACAGGTCCGCCGCGAACGCACCGTCGGCCCCTGGCTGCCCGAACCGCTCCTCGATGGCGACCCGATGCTCGGCCCGGCCGACACATTCGAGCAGCGCGAATCGGTCTCCTTGGCCGTGCTGACCCTCATGGAGCGCCTGTCCCCCGTCGAGCGCGCCGTCTACGTCCTGCGTGAGGCCTTCTCCTACAGTCACGCCGAGATCGCCGAGATCCTCGACGTCACCAAGTCGGCGAGCCAGCAGCACCTCCACCGGGCCCGGCGCCACATCACCACCGCGCGTCGCGGCGGCGGCGAAGCCGACCCGGCATCCGCCCGCAGGATCGTCGAGGAATTCCTCGCCGCTGCTTCCTCGGGGCGCACCGACCAGCTGGTGGCGCTGCTCACCGATGACGCGACCGGGATCTCCGACTCCAACGGCGCCGGCCTGGCCAAGACGCTGCTGCGGTACGACACCCCGCAGCGCGTGGCAGCCATGGTGCGGGCCGGCTTCAGACCCACACCCGCGAAACGGCGACTTGTCGGCGGCACGCCCGCCGTCCACTACGCGCTCGTCAACGGCGCCCCCGCCATGCTCTTCGTCCTCGGCGACCAGGTCATCGGCTCCGTGACGTTCGACGTCAGCGACGGTCAGATCGCAACCGTGCGCGGCATCGGCTCCCCGGCCCGCCTCGCCCGCCTCACCGAAGCGTGGCGGCAGCACGTACCGGACACACCGCTCATCAGCCAGTGGTGACCTGGCACCGGCCGGGCCAGTCACACCGAGAAGGCCGTGGCCGCCGCCCGCGCGGAGCGGGACGGAGGTCACGGCCTTCTCGGTGTGACTGGCCAACAGCGCTTGCTGTGCACGACGCGGACCGTCCAAGCGCTTCACGCGGCCTTGGTCAGGGTGGACCGGTCCTCGTTGGGTGCGTGCCGGGCGGGTGTCACGGGGCTGGTCGTGGCTCCTCGTCCGTCGTGGCGCGGCCACAGCAGGAGGGCGCCGATCGCTCCCCCTCCGGCGAGGACCGCGAGGACGGACCAGGCAGCGGTGAGGCCGGTGTTCGTGCCGAGCCAGCCCGCGACGGGGTAGGTGATGAGCCAGGCCAGGTGGGAGAGGGAGAACTGGGCCGCGAATGCCTCGGGGATCGCGTTCCGGGCGACGGAGGCGCGCAGGACCTTGCCGGTCGGCGTGATGATCAGTGCCATGCCGATGCCGATCACGGTCCAGATGACCGCCGTTCCGGTCCAGGTGGCCAGGCCGGTGGCGATGAGCGTCACCGCGGCGGTCGTACCGCCGACGAGGACTGCGGCGCCGGTCATCATGACGGTGCGGGCGGCGATCCGGTCGAGGACGCGGGGCAGTGCGAGGGCAGCCAGGAGGGTTCCGGTGCCGGAGGCGGCAAGCATCCAGGCGACGTCCGACTGCGAGCCCCCGAGCCCGTCACGGACGTGGTTGACGGTGTTGACGACGACGATCGACCCTGCCGCCGCGACCACCAGGTTGAGCGCCATGATGCCGCGCAGCCGCGGCGTCCTGAGGAAGGTCCTGATCCCTGATGCCGCCTTGTCCCATGCCTTGGCGTGGGTGCTGGGGCGGGCGTCGGGGATGCGCGTGGACAGGACGAGCAGGGCGGAGATGAGGAATCCGGCGGAGGTGCCCAGGAACAGCAGGTCGAAGCTCATGAAGGTGAGGGCGACGGCTGCCAGTACGGGGCTGAGCAGGCTCTCCATGGTGGAGGCGACCTGGGAGGCGGACAGGGCACGCGTGTAGTCGGACTCGTCGGTGACGATGTCGGGGATGACGGCCTGGAACGTCGGGGTGAACGCCGCGGAGCCCGCCTGGAGCAGGCCGATCAGGACGTAGATGTGCCAGACCTCGGTGACCAGCGGCAGCGCCAGGACCACCGCCCCGCGGACCACGTCGAGGAGGACCAGGAGGGTTCTTCGGGGGAGCCGGTCGACGTATGCGGCGGCCAGCGGGGCGATGGCCACGTACATGACCATCTTGATCGTCAGGGCGGTACCGAGGACCATGCCGGCGCGCGGTCCTGCCAGGTCGTAGGCGAGCAGTCCGAGGGCCACGGTGGTCAGTCCGGTGCCGAACAGGGCGATGACCTGGGCGCCGAACAGGTGGCGGTAGTCGCGGATGGCGAAGAGCCTCATGACGGGTTCCTTCCGTGTCCATGCGGCGGGGCACGGCCCCGGGGCGGGGGCCGTGCCCCGCCCGTACAGGCGGGGTTGTCTTCTCTACGCACCGGTGTCGCTCCCTGCGGTGAGGGCCGCCCCCGGTGTGAGGCCGGCGAGGAGGTTGAAGGCGCCGGTGAGGATGTTGAGTGCGACGACGCCCACGACATCGGCTATGGCGCGGTCGCTGTAGCCGTGTGCTCGCAGCGCGATGACCTGTTCGTCGGTGATCGACGTCGGCTCGCGATGGACCTGGAGGGCGAGGGTGATGATCGCCGCGATCGCGGGATCGGCCGACGTGCCCGCGTGGGCTCGCTCGATCTCGTCCTCGTCCACTCCCAGGGCGCGGGCGGCACTCACATGCGCGTCGAGGCAGAGCCCGCATCCCTGCACGGCCTGGACGGCGATCGAGATCCGTTCGCTGATCCCGCGGTCGAGTTTGGCTCGACCCATGGCGCGGCTGAGCTGGAGGTATCCGCCGAGTACGGCCGGGGAGTGCGCCATCGTGGAGACCATGTCGCCGATCTGGCCATGGCGGGAGACCAGGTCGGCGAGGAGGTCGCGTGAGGCGCCGACCGCCGTGTCGGGCGTGAGGGGGCTCAGGCGGGGCATGACGCTCCTTCCGATGCGGCCGGTCAGTGGTGTGCGTGGGGGCCGTGGTGGTGGCTCCCGTGGTCGGGTGCGGCGTCCGCGTGCGGGGTGGTCGCGGTGGTCCGCACCGTGAACTCGGCCGTCCGGACGACGTCGTCGTGCTGGAAGTCCAGGAACAGCCGGTAGGTGCCGGCCGTGGGCGCGACCGCCATGAAGGCGATCTCGGGTCCCGGCGCGGTGGTGCCGTCACCGGGTTCGCCCTCCGGGTGGACGTGGAGGTAGCCCAGGTCGCCGACCCGCAGGGCCACCAGGTGCCCGTACGCGGCCAGGTAGGGCTGCAGGTCGGTGACGGGGCGGCCGTCCCGGCTGACGGTCAGGGTCAGTTCGCTCGCTTCGCCGGGCAGGAGTTCGCCGTCGAGCGCGACGGTGTACTCGCCGATCCGGGCGATCCCGGTGGCCTCGGGAAGCGGCCGCGGGTCGTACGCCCCGGCGACCGCGACGTCGATCCCCAGCGTCATGGTCCCGTCGTGCCCGGCCGGGTGAATGTCGGCGAAGAGCCTCCAGTCCCCCGGCTCCAGGGCCAGTTCGGTGCTCCAGGTGCCCTTCTCGTCCCGCACCGGGTGCACGTGCTGGAACCCGGCCGTGTCGCGTCGTACGGCGATGAAGTGCAGTTCCTTCTCGTGCTCGGGCACGAACTCGGTCACCGCCAGCCCGTCGGGACCGATCACCCTGAAGCTGACCTGCTGTATGCCCGCGGTGCGGATCGTCGAGTCGAGCTCGAGGGCGTAGCCGTTCGCCGCGACCGAAAGGCCGCCGGGCTGGGCCCCGCCATGACCGCTGTGCCCGCCGTGGGCACCGTGGTTGGTCTGGTCGTGTTCGGCGTGGTTCCTCATGACATCTCCAAAGGTGTGATGGGCCTTCTGGCGTCGTCCGCTCCGGCCGTTGATCAAAACCATATACCCCCCCGGGGTATCTTGGCCAGCCTCGATGCTCAAAATCTCGCGAGGGACTCACCGCAGCGGATCCACCAGGTGGAGCCACCCACCTGTCAGCCCTGTGGCGCCGGTGCGCCAGCACGGCTGCCCGGGCGGCGGTTGCGCCCCATCGCCCGCCTCGTCCGCTCGTGACGCCCTCAACTCTGCTGTCCACGCGACAGCACAGAGGGGCCGCTCGATCGTCTGTGAGACATCGAGCGGCCCCTGTGAACCGTGTCGCGTGCGTGTGAACCGTGTCGCGTGCGGCAGGGCGGCAGGGCGGCAGCCCACCGGCTACACGCCGATCTGCTCGCCCGTGGACTGCGGAGCGTCGGCCTGCTGCGCGGCGCCTGCGGCCTTGTCGCCACGCATCACGAGGAGGGTGATGAGGCCGCCTGCCGCAGCGATCATGGCGGCACCCAGGAACGCGGCGCTGAAGCCGTCGGTGAGCGCCGGCAGGTTGCCCAGCTGTCCCGAGCCCTGCGAGGCGGCAAGGGCGGTCAGGGCGGCCAAGCCAAGGGCCGAACCGACCTGGTAGGTGGTGTTGACGATCCCGGAGGCCAGGCCCGCCTGCTCCTGTGGGGCACCGGACATGGCGGCCATCATCGCCGGGATGTACGCGAGCGACATGCCGAGGGCCGCGACCAGTGAGGCAGGCAGGACGTCGACCGCGAACGAGCCGGTCGGCTCGACGGCCGACAGCCACAGCAGACCTGCCGCGAGGAGGAGCAGTCCGCCGCCGATGAGCGGCTTGGCGCCGAACTTCGCGAGCAGCTTCGCGGTGATCGCCGTCATGAAGATCATCAGGAGTACGGTCATCGGAAGCAGTGCCGCGCCGGAGGCGAACGCCCCGTAGCCGAGCACCTGTTGCAGGTACAGGTTGAGGAAGTACCACATCGGGATCCACGCGGCGCCGAGCAGCGCCATCGCCAGGTTGGCGGACCCGAGGCGCGGCACCCGCCAGATGCCGAGTGGCATCAGTGGCTGGCCGATCGATTTCTGGATCACGAAGAACAGGACGAGCAGGGCGGCAGCGCCCGCGAGCTGGAGAAGGGTGGTGCTGGATCCCCAACCGACGTGCTCCGCGCGGACGATGGCGAAGACGGCAAGGGCGAGACCTGCGGTGACGGATGCGGCACCCAGTACGTCCACGCGGCCGCGGCGGGGTTCGACGGCGGGCAGCAGTTTGGTGGCCGCGAGGGTGGCGACGCCGATCGGGACGTAGATGATGAAGATCCAGGGCCAGCTGAGCCACTCGGTGAACACCCCGCCGAGGAAGACTCCCGCCGTGCCGCCCGCGGGGGCCGCGGCGCCGTAGAGCGCCATCGCCTTGCCCAGTTCCTTCGGGTCGTGCGCGAAGAGAATCATCAGGAGCGTCATGGCGGCAGGCGCGATCAGCGCCCCGCCGACGCCCTGTACGGCGCGACCCACGACCTCGACCCAGGCGGTCTGCGCGGCCGCGGCGACGACAGAGCCCGCTATCAGCACGACCCAGCCCGCGTTGAAGACCTTCCGGGCGCCCAGCAGGTCGGAGAGCCGACCGCCCAGCAGCAGGAGACCGCCGAAGGCGATGACATAGGCGTTGAAGACCCACTGCAACTCGCCTTGAGAGAAACCGAGTTCACGTTGCATCTCGGGGAGCGCCACTCCGATGATGCTCGTGTCCATGATCACCATGAACTGGGCGGCGGCGAGCACGAGCAGTGCCCACCAGCGCCTTGGACTGACTGTTGACATGATCCATCCCCTTGTCCAGGTACCCCTCAGGGGTATCTTTGAGCGGGAAGTTAACATACCCCTAGGGGGTATGCAACGGACCTGGGGGGCATCAGCCTTGCGCGTCAACTCAGCAGTCAGGCCCGGCCACCCGCATGGCGATGCAGAGTGGGCACGGAGCTGTCCGGCGGATCATGCGCCAGCGGGCCGTGTTGCTGTACTCGGACGGTGCGGGCTTCCGGAGTGCGGCGTAGATCACTCACGGCTTGTCTCCGTTCCAGGCCATTCCCGCCCTGGCTCTGCTTGGCTGATGGCTCTGACGATCACAGGAGGTCGATACGTATGGCGCTCACACACTGGGGGTTCATCTACACGGCGGACGGCAGCGCGGCAGGTGGCGATGTCAGCGTCGTGGACACGGGTACGTGCCGCAGTGTGTTCGTCGGGGTGGAGAAGCCCGAGGAGTGCATCGAGGCCGCGCGCCGCCTGGTGGGCGAGGGCGTGCAGCTGATTGAACTGTGCGGGGGATTCGGGCCGGTATGGGCCGGGCGTGTGATCGAGGCGATCAACGGCGCAGTCCCCGTGGGCGCGGTTGGCTACGGACCCGAAGCGGTCGATCAGGTGCACGCGATCTTCTCGTGACGGGTGCCATCTCCTTCACTCCGACAGGGACCGGAGCCAGAGCCGAATGGCTGCGACGGTGCCGGTGCCGTGAAAGATGCAGGCCCTCTTGTCGTATCTCGTCGCGACCGCCCGGGAGTTCTTGAGCGCGTTGACGGTACCGGGTCCGGGGGCGCCCACCGTCCGGGCGGGCGACTCGGACACACTCCATCACGGGAACGAGCTGCGGTGCGTCTCGGTGGCCGAGCTGGGCGTCGAGAAGATGATGCCTGCTGGCCTCGCCGCCTCCACCGAGAAGGCGGCCGCGCCGGTCTGGCGTCAACAGTTGGATCGGTTAGAGCTGTTGGGTGTGCCGGCGGGCCGCAACGATGAAGTCGTTGATCGACTCACGCGTGTCCCGCCGCCGTTCCTCTATCTCCTCGTCCCCCTGAACGCGGCGCACTTCCGTTACTTGGTCGAAGGCGTCCTGAGCCTGCTGCGAGAGGGGCTCGCTCTCCGTGATCAACAGGACGCGGTACAGGGCCTCCTGCGCCTCGGCTCGCCGGGCATGGGATGCGGCACGAAGCTCTTTCTGCTCCTCCGTCGAACGGTTCTCGTGGACGCTGTACCAGCGGTTCACCATCACCCCGCGGTAAGCGGCCAATGCTCCGCCATACCTGCTGTACGTGTTCAACCGCTCCTGCCGAAGACTCTCGTTCCGCGCGAACGACTCGGCCCGCGCAAGGGACCGCCCTTGGAACACGTAGGTGACCCCGGCGCCCAGCAGGGTCCCCAACACCGCTATGACACTCGCCGCAACCGTCTCCATACGATCAGTGGACCGTAATGCCTCGCCTTGCTCCACCGTTGTCCCGGAAATCGCCCAGTCTTGGCCCATGCGCCCGCGCGGCTCTGCCATAGCTCACCTCCCGTGCCGAGGCGGGACCCGTCCCCAACCTCCCGCCAAGGAACGGGTACCCCATCAGGAACAGCGGTGAGGACGGACAAGGCGTTCTCGTCCGCCCTCACTGGCAGGTCGTCAGGTGCGGTAGCGGTTGCGGTTGGTCTTGACGTTCTGGATCGTCTCGGCCGTCAGCATCCCGACGGCGATGATCACGACTGCCCAGGTGGTGTTGCCGTGGGTGGCTCCTGTGGCGATGTAGCTCCCGAGCCCTGTGGCTCCCAGGGTGCCGGGCCTGTCCCGGACAGTGCTGCGCAGGGACTCCAGAAGGGTGGCCGGGGCGGCCAGGTCAGTGGGCTGCTCCGAGCTCGGGGCAGCAATCTCCCGCTGAGGAACGAGAGATGTGCCAGTGTTGAGGGGGTGCATGTCCATCCTTTTCAGTGGAGGGTTGTGCGCTTGCTGCCGCCCCGACGGGTTGCGAGCCCGGGGCGGCAGCCTTTTCAGGCGCTCTTGGCTGATCGCTTCTTGTCGCTGGCTTCCGTGCTCGGAGGCTGCATGATCAACGGAGTGCAGCGCCGCAGCCCGCGGAGACGGCCATCCTCGGCGCGTGGCGGACGGCGCAGCAGGCTCAGCAGGTAGATCCCGCACAGGCTGATCGTCATGGCGGCGGAAACCATGGAGGACTTGCCCAGGACCGTCGTCAGGACGAAGCCGAGCAGGCCGAAGAAGACGCTCAGGAGAATCTTCGCCCCGTAGATCATCACGGTCGGCATGGTGAGAACGAGGCGGCCGCGTGACCAGGTGACGGTGATGGTGAAGATCTGTTCGTGCTTCGGCTCGGCGGTGACCGGGTCGATGCCGAGCTGGCGGGCGGTCTGGTGGCGGCGGGCCGCCTCCTGCCGGATGTATTCGAGGTCGATCTGGGTGCCGGCCCGGGTGGACTCGTAGTGGTGCACGAGCACTTCGTCCAGGCGGCGGAGGCGGTCGGTGACGGATGGTTCCGCAACGCGACGACGCCGAGGGGAGGGAAGGTTCATGTGTTCTCTCCGTTCACATTGGGGCGGCGAGAACCCGGCCGCTTCTCTGCGAAGTGGTCGCGGAGCCGTTCCTTGGCCCGTCGGACGTTCGCGGTGACACTGGTCGGCTCGATGCCGAGAGTCTCGGCGACCTCGTCGCGGCTGAGACCCATGGTCTCGCGCATGATCAGTGAGAAACGAAGTTCTGGGCTGAGGATCTTGTCCATGGCTTCCATCACTTCGGCCAGCTCGAATGCCTCCTCCGGCCCGGCGAGGTCCGCGGTGGAGAACCAGGCGGCGCCTTCTGGGAGGACGTCCAGCGGATGTTCGCCGCCCCCTCGGATGCGGATGCGGATGTGATCGACGGCCAGGTCTGCCGTGATCTTCATGAGCAGAGCGGTGGGGCCGATCGTCTTCTTGTCCCGCTGAATGCAGATCAGGAACTTGATGAAGACCTCCTGGGCGAGACCGTCGACATCCGCCTGCTCGCCGAGCAGCTGACGGAGCCTCGCCCTGACCAGAGAGCCTTTCTGGTGGTAGATCCTCTCGAATTCGAGTTCGGCACTGACCGGGAGGGTCAGCGTGTCTTCGGATGGATCACGGGAGCGCCCGAGGGACCAGCCCAGGCGGCGGAAGGTGTTGGTCATGAAAGCCAGCCCTTCGCGCCGTCCGCGGCGCTCTGGTCCCGTGGCGGCGAGCCGCTGGTGGATACGTTCACGCCCAAGAAGCCGCTGTGGATCACCAAAGGGCGACTCGTAACTTTCCGCGCTTCTCAGGCCAAAGCATGGGGGTGGGCTGAGGTGATCTCAGAACGCGTCGGCGCCTCAGTGAGCGTCGGTGATCCGGGAGCGACGGATGCTCCTCCGGTGAGGCCGGCAGCGTAGTCGGGGCGGCGACCGTGTACCAGGTCCTGCCGCAACAGCAGCGACGCGCAACCGCACCAAACACACCGGCGGGATACGACGTGCTTTCACGCCGTGTTCCACCAGCGCCTGTTGGACTTTCGGAGCGTGTCTTCGTCCGTGGTACGGGCGTGGGCGCGCAGCAGGCGTAGCAATGAGCTGAAGCCGGAGTTGAGGGGGCGGGTGGTCGGCCAGGCGAGCAAGGCAGTGCACGGGGGCAGGTCGGAGACGGGGACGAAGCGAACGCCGGGGCGGGGCATGAGGGCGAGGGTGCTTTCAGTGATGAAGCGCGTGCCGTGCCCCAGGCTGGCCAGGGAGACGCAGTCCTCCAGCGTGGTTGCTACGTGGTGGGTGTAACGCACAGGCGTGCCGTCAGGGCGCGGGTCGGCGGCCCAGAACTCGCGGTACTCCCGGGGCACGTGAGGCGAGAAGCCGATGACGCACAGGTCAGCCAGGTCCGCGAGGGTCACGGTCTCGCGTTCCGCCAACGGATGGGTACCGGGAATGCAGGCGAACCGGGCCTCGCTGCCCAGTCGCAGCGTCTCGAAGTCCGAGGGCATGGGCCCGTAGCAGATGACCGCGTCGACCTCTCCGTCCAGGGGTGCTGTCACCTGCGTGATGTTGTCGACGGCGCGCCACTCGACCCCCGGGCCCGAGTGGCGTCCGCGAATCTCGTCGAGAAGGATGCGCAGGGCGGGCAGGGCCGAGATGTAGGAACCGAGCACCACCCGGTCCGACGCCGTCGGGTGCGCCTGTGTCTCTGCGGTACCGAGCAGATCGTCGGCGGCGTCCACCACGGCCCGTACCTGCGGCAGCAGCGCCTCCCCCGCCCGAGTCAGCTCCACCTGCCGCGTGGACCGTTCCACGAGGCCCACTCCGAGGCGCTCTTCAAGGGTGCGGATCTGGCGGCTGAACGCGGGCTGGCTGATGAACATGCGCTTCGCCGCCCGGCCGAAGTGCAGTTCCTCGGCCAGCACGAGCAGTAGGCGCAACTGGTGCAGGCTCGGGTCGGTCGCCATGGTTCCCCCTGTCAGGACAGCACTGCCGCCCGTCCGATGCAGTGAGGGTATCAATCGCTTCCTCAAAGACATCAATGAGCCCTTCCGGATTCCTTTCCGCTCGGCCAGAATGAAATTCAGCGAGAGGCCGTCCGAGATTACTGAGGGCGGACGCTTGCGAAATGAAGGCCCGAAGGGCAACGCGTATCCGGCCGGACGAGGACCGGACGCTATCTGACCGTTGCCGCCCCATGGGCGGCACCACGAGGGGATAAGTTCATGCGGAAAATCGCGGCCATTGCTGCTGGGATTGCCATCATTGGAACGGTGGGCATTTCGGGTCCGGCGTTTGCCGGAAGCTACGACGGCGATTGCGATGACTCGGAGATGTGCGCCTACGACGGCGAGAACTTCAGCGGAAGGATCTTCGATCGGTCGGGATCCCTGAAGAGCTATGGTGGATACAAGTTCTACCAGGGCGGAGCCATCGAGAACCGCTTCTCCTCCGTCAAGAACACAGCGAACACCTACAAGCTCTGCCTCTACACGAAGGCAAACTACAGGGGGAAGAGCATCTGTGTCGGGTCGGACAAGTCCCGTAAATCTCTTGGCGCCCAGTACAACAACACGGCCTCTTCGAGCAGGTTTATCCACACCGGCTGATCCGATTGATTGATGAGCAAGTCTGCTGCCCCTGCTGTGATCAGCAGGGGCAGCAGCCG
This sequence comes from Streptomyces sp. NPDC127108, assembly GCF_042677545.1. NCBI lineage: Bacteria > Bacillati > Actinomycetota > Actinomycetes > Kitasatosporales > Streptomycetaceae > Streptomyces > Streptomyces sp. NPDC127108. The sequence continues at coordinate 63,231 of NZ_JBHXTE010000044.1, forward strand.
GTGCCAGGTATCGCCAGGAGGAGAGAGATGCAAGCCCGAAAAGCCGTCGCATGGGTGGCCTGCGCCGCTGCCGTGCTCACCGGCTGCACCTCAGGAACGTCACACCAGCAGCCGTCCGGTGAGCCTCCGGTCGCACACGTAGCACGCATCCTTGACACCGGTAAGGTCAACTTGCCTCTGGACTCCTATCGATTGACCCTGAGCCAGATGGCCGCACTGCAGGATGAAGAGAACCGGCGCGCACAGTCCTGCATGCATCGCTTCGGATATCGAGTCGACCTCACCCCGCACAATTCCTCCCCCTCACCCACACTGAACCAGGGAATGAACGAGAACGCTTACGGTCTCACCTCGCTTTCGCGGGCCCGGCGTTACGGATATCACCTGACCAAGGCCGAACAAGGCGATGGCAAAACAAAGGATCCGCCGCTCACGAATCGGCAAAAACATGCGCTCAACGGCGGGGCGACGTTCACCGAAGGCGGCCAGAAGCTGCCTGCCGGAGGATGCCGGGCCGAGGCCGAGCGTTCGCTGCGCAAAGGCGCGCCCAGCATAGATGACGAAGACTATGCGGCAGCCGTGGCTCTCGATGTCGGCAGAGAAGTCGAGAAGGACTCCCGCGTGCGCTCTGCCTTTCACTCGTGGTCCACATGCATGAGGCAAAAGGGATTTCACTACTCCAATCCCATGGACCCGGGAGACAGTGACAGATTCCTGCGCACCGCGGAGCCTGGACGGCAAGAGATCCGAACTGCCGTTGCCGATGTCGAGTGCAAGAGGCGGACGAATGTCATCGGAATATGGATCTCTGTTGAGACGGTGTACCAGAAGATAGCGATACGGGTTGGCGGGAAGAAGCTGCATCAAGTCAGGCGATCTTTGCTGGTTGAACTGAGAAATGCTGGTCTTCAACCTGATTTGGGTGCGACTGTCCGGGCCAGGCGCATGTGATGGAAGGTCCTCGCGATGTACCCGGCGGATTGCCGCAAGCCGAAGTCGCGGAGATACTCGCCGAGACCAGAGCCGCCGCGCCCGATCCCACGGAAAGACTTCCATCCTAAAGGCGAGAAATAGCGGATTCTACTTCTTGTTTTTCACTGTCGAGCCTATTCTTGGTCTTAGGGGTTGGACACGAGATAGGAAAGATCGGACCCTCGCTCGGAATGGCGCTATTGAGCCTGAAGTGCTCACTTTGAACTTCAGCATCACGGTACAGACCGTAAGCACTCCGTGCGTGACTGACACATTTATTCACATCGTCACCTTTACCCCCTCGCAGCGCATAGCAAAATGCAGCCATGAGGGCCGATTCCATCGCCCGCCGATACATTTCCGCTTGCTCGTCGGCGCCGACGATATTGGAGATGATATTCCTCCGCACTCCGCCGATATTGTCATGGTAAGCCTTGAGGAAGAAGTCGCCCGCACCTATCAAGTGTCCGGGATCCTTACTCCCCTTAGTGGCGAACTCGAGTTTCTCCGTCGCGGTATCCCAGCTGGATTTGGCAGCCTTCTTCATGTATGGGCATTCACCCTTGGCGATCTGATACAGGGCTTGCGTGCTCTTGTAAAGTTGCTGCAGGTTGTGAAGCAAGGTTGCCATGCATCCCCCCGACGCAGATCAGGTCTGCGTATTGGATACCACCCGGCTGGAACCTCGTCTACGTCACGGCCATTTTCGAAACTTCCGTGGCGCGTGAGCTTCATGAGAAAAGATCGCCCAAAACAAAAGGAACGCACAACATCGGGCGGCGGTCGCTGAGCTCGGCCCCCTCACGGACGAGGCGCGCGCCCAGGTCGATGACGTCACGCAGAACGCCCAGGCTATGGACCCGCTTGCCGCTGAGACCGTCAAGAGGGTCACCGCTGCGCACCGCTCGATTCTGCGGGCCGCGGTCGACGTCTTCCCGTCTGACCCGGCCGTGCCGTTGTGGCCTACCCGGTCCAACCTGGGCGAGAGAACCGAACGTTTCGGTGCTACGCGTGGTGCGGGAGGCTGTTGTGGCGGGAAGATGCTGGCTCTGACCGGTACCGGACAGCGGGAGATTCCTTGGCGGCGATACGACGCGATGTCCTGGAGGCGTCGCAGGTACGGATCTATTCGGCCGCGGGTACGGGTGCGGTTATCGGGGCCGGGTTCCTCGTTGCCGCCGATGTGGTGTGCACCTGTGCTCATGTCGTCGCCAGGGCAGCCGGGGTTCCAGATGACGCCGAGGTGGCTCCGGACAATCTGGTGGATGTTGACTTTCCGCTGCTGAGAGGCCAGCCCCGGTTACAGGCGACCGTGGTGTCCTGGCGGCACGGCGGGGCCGATGTGGCGCTGTTGCGGCTGGACTCGGCGGTCGAGGGAGCGCGGTCAGTGCAGTTGGTCGACGCGACCGGGGTGTGGGGTCACTCGTTCCGGGCGCTCGGCTACCCGGCCGGCGCGGACGCCGGAGTGTGGGCATCGGGCACGCTGCGCGCGGGGCAGGGATCGGGCTGGCTGCAGATGGAGGCGCACGAGCCCGGTCCGCGCATCGTGAACGGCTTCAGCGGTGCACCGGTCTGGGATGACGCGCAAGACGGTGTCGTGGGGATGACGGTCGCCGCACACCGGGGTGAGCGCACTGCGTATCTGTTGCCGTCGGCTGAGCTGATCGATGACAAGACACTCCAGCCACGCTGTCCGTTCCGCGGGCTGATGGCCTTTGAGGAAGAAGACGCGGAGTTCTTTCACGGCCGCGATCGTGACACCGCCCGCGTGCACGAGGCTGTGCGCAAGCGCTCTCTGACCCTGCTGACCGGGCCTTCTGGGTGCGGGAAGTCCTCTCTCATACGTGCTGGTGTGCTGCCTCGGTTACGACGCGAGGGCGTGAGCGTGACAGAGCTGCGCCCCGTGCCCGGGATGCGGGCTGCCACTGTCCTGGCCGGCGCTCTGATCGGCCTGTTGGAGCCAGAACTCGGCGAGATCGACAAACTGACCAAGGTCCGGCAGCTGGCAGGTCTCCTGGAGACGGGCGCCGAGGTGGCCGCGGACCTGCGCGCCGGCGTCCTCGCCGGCGAGGACGGCGCTGAGCACGTCCTGTTCATCGACCAGTTCGAGGAGTACGCGAGTGCGGCACCGGATGCCGCACGTTCCCTCTTCGGGCTGCTCGTCGCCCTGGCGGGCAGGGATGGCACGGGCATGCTGCGGGTGGTCGCCACGGCGCGGGCCGAGTCCCTCGACGTGCTGGTGACGGCCGACACGTCCGATCTCGTCAGCGACGGCGTGCAGCTCCTCGCGCCACTGACCGACGGTTCCCTGGAGCGAGCGGTGACCGCACCGGTGGACGCGGTGCCGGGGCTGTGGTTTGAGCCGGGGCTGCCGGAGCGAATCGTCGCGGACGCGGGCGATGAGCCCGGGCGAATGTCGTTGGTCCAGTTCGCCCTGACCGAGCTGTGGAACGCCCGCGCCCGCTCCCTGCTCACCCACGCCGCCTACGACGCGCTGGGCGGCGTGGCCGGCGCCCTCGTCACCTACGCGGACCAGGCCCTCGCCGAGCTGCCCCCCGCCCAACAGGATTGCGCACGGCGGCTGTTCGTCCAGCTGGCCCGGCCCACCGATGGTGACACCTTCTCCCGCAGGGCGACCCGAGCCGCCGACCTTGCCCCCGAGCTCCTGGCTCTGGCACGGAAGTTATCCGCCCGCAAACTCGTGGTGATCTCCCATGCGCCGGGGGGCGCCGAGCAGGGCGAGATCGTCGACCTGGCTCACGAGGCACTGACCGCGCTCTGGCCACGTCTACGCCAGTGGCTCGTCGACTCCCGCTCGTTCCGCCGCTGGCAGGAACAACTCCGGGCCGACCTGCACCGCTGGCAGGCGCAACACCGCGAGCCCGCCCGCCTGTTGAGCGGCGCCGATTTGGCCGAGGCAGACCGCAGGCGGACCGAACACCCCCAAGACATGACCGTCGATGAGCTGACATACATCCAGCTCAGCCTCCGCCACGCCCGCCGCGGCGCCCGCCTGAGGCAGACCGCCGTCGCGGCGCTGGCCGTACTCACCGTGCTCGCCGTCGTCCTGGCGCTAGCCACCTGGCAGGGCCTGAAACGGACCGAGGAGCAACTGCGGACACAGGCCGCAGGCCTGCTCGCGCAGGCCTCAGAGGACCGCCCGGGCGACGACCCCACTACCGCACTGCAGCTCGCCCTCGCCGCATGGAACACCAAACAGACCGACGAGACCCGTCAGGCCCTGATGCACCAGTATGCGCGTGGGCAGTATCTCGTGGGCAGTCACCCGTCGGTGTGGAAAGGGCGGGTCACCGGCATGGACGCCACCCCGAACGGCCGTGTCCTCGTCGTGCGGTCAAAGCCCGGCGGCGGCAATCGGCCGACACTCACCGTCGTCACGGGGGCGCTCCAGGGCAAGCCCCAGTCAAGACTGTTGAGTGGCGCACCCAAGGCGGAGAAGAAGCTGCTGACGTCCTTGAGCCCGGACGGCCGCTTCTTCGCCGCCACCGGCGGGGACGACGTGCGGCTGTGGCGGTTGACCGATCCACAGCATCCTACCGTCCTGAAGGTCAACAGCCGCACCCGCGAAAAGGCCTATGGGAACCTGGACTTCAGCAGCGACGGCAAACGTCTGCTGCTGGTGACGGACAATGCCTTGGAGTGCCGCGGCGGGTCCGGGCGCTGCACCCCCGCGTTCGCCGAGGCGTGGAAGACGCCCTCCGGCGTCCCCATCCGCGTACCGAACCAGCTCATCCCCAGAGCAAAGCTCAAGCAGGCCGCGTTCACCTCCGACGCGGACACCGTCGCGACCCTCAGCTACATCGACACCTACGACGGTCCCCTGCGCCTCGAGCTCAGAGACTTCACCACCGGTCGACTGCGATACTCCTCCCCCCGCGGAGGCATCGAGAGCTCCGAACTGTTGGCAGGCGGTGAACTCCTGGTCCAATCGGCGAACACCACCACCTCGTACGCCCAGGCACTCGGCACCACTCCCGGCAGCAAGGTCGAACTGCCCACCGACGGAAGTGAAAAGACCGACGCCACGACACGGTACGGCGTCGTCAACACCGCGGACTTCACCGACGACAAGGAAGCCGCCCGCGGCTACGCCGAGCCGACCCTGACCGACCTGCGCACCGGACGCGCCTACCGCACTCGCATCCCCACCTCGGGCAACATCTCCGCCGCGTACAGCGGGGTCGCGGCGGTGCCTCGGGCGGGCGGCGGCCTCACCGTCTTCGTGCCCGTCGGGACGGCATTGATCGCGGTGCGCGCCGAACCGGCAGGCAGCGAACGGTTCGAGGAACAAGGCGAAGGGCACCACGCCGTGTCACCGGACGGACGCCTCGTCGCCCGGTGCGGTGGACGCCTTGAAGTGCTCGACGCCACCCGCACTACGCGCCAGTCGGTCGTGCTGCCGTCCCATCACAAAACAGTGCGCTGTACGTGGACCTCGGACTCGAAGCGGATCGTCGTGTGGCGCGAGCGGGGCAACCTCTACCGGTCGTACTCCGTGCAAGAACTGGGCGACGGCATCGCCCTGGACAACGTCTTGCCGAAGACGAAGAAGCTGGCCGGCATCGACGAATTGCGAGGCAGCCAGGTAGACATGGTCGCCCCGCTGCAGGGCAGCGAAATCGTCGTGCTCACCGTGGAAGGCAGACTGGCACGCATTAACACCGCCGACGGGTCCCTCCCGACCGAGCCCTTCCTCGTTCACCCCGCACCGAACTGGCACGGCCCTGGTATCTCCGAGACCTTCGGGCGCGGCCAGCTCATCGCGCGCCCAGGTCATCCCGGACAGGTCGCTGTGGTCACCAGGAAGGGAACAGAGCAAGGCGAGATACTGCTGTGGGACGTCCGCGCTCCCCGGCGTGTCGCCACCCTCAAAGGGCCTGCCATCGGTTTGCCGTACAACGCCGGCGCCCTGCTCCAGGCACTCGCCTTCGACACCGACGGTTCACGCCTGGCCACGCAGAACTCCGACGGCCGCGTGCGCGTGCGGGACATCGAGCATGATCAGCAACCGGTCGGCAGCGTCCCCCGCTCAAGCCGCGACGCCGTGGTCGGGTTCGGCCCCGGAGGCAGCCTCATCACCTACGACTCCGGCAAGCAGCAGGTCCGGATCCACCACTTGTCGGACGACAACGCCGTCGACACTCTGGCCGTCGCAAGCGAGGACTGGGCGTCAGGCAACTGGATCGGGGGTTACGTACACGGCCCCCGCCTCACGGTGGAAACCGGCGCCCTGCGCCAGATCTTCGACCTTCGCCCCGATGAACAGTTCCGTGCCCTGTGCGCCGGGGCGAGGCGCGGCTACACCCAGGCCGAACGCAAGCTCTTGCCGGAGGGAACCCCATCGGAACCACCTTGCAGATGAGATGATCTTGACTGGGGTGATCACGGCGTCGGAGCCATTCTGGGCATCCCGATCACTGGGCTGCGCCGGCGTACGAGACCCTGAGCGCTGCTCGGCAGGTGTCGGCGTACACGTCGAAGCCAGGCCCGCCGTTCTACGCCTGCGGCGGCGTGGCCGTCGTGGGAAGGCCGAGGACGCGCGCGAGGGCGGCTGTGACAGGGACGCAGTGGCCAGGCAGGTGGCTGGAGGCCCAGTCGGCTGCCAGCGCGAGGAAGTCGGCCAGGTCACGCTCGGCATCGGCGAGCAGGTTGCGGAGCTTGGTGATGGACAGCTCGATCGCCGGGCTGTCGCTCTGGTCGGCGTTGACGGTGAGTCGGACGGTGTCACCGAAGCGCTCCGCGACCGGTGACAAGGGGTCGTGGCCGAATCCGAGCAGGCTGCCACCGTCGAGGAACTGGTGCCAGTCGCGCCAGTCCTCCAGTCCGTCGCAGCAGCCAGGCAGGAAGGTGACGCCTGTGGAGTGGTCGGTGACCCGCAGGCCGCCGGCCGCGAAGAGATGGTCGAAGGTCAGCAGTCCGTGGAGGAACGAGCCGAGTGCGTCGGCGGGACGAGGCGGGCGGTCGCCGTCGGGGGCGACGTCATTGCAGCTGGCGATGCGCATCACCGCCGCCCCGACCTCAGTGGGTGAGAGCTCACCGCCGAGGGGCAGGAAGCCGAACGACTCGGCCTCCGCGACAGGCCAGAGGTCGAAGCCGTCAGGTACGTACATCTCCAGGACGGGCTGCATCACGATCACCCGGCGAAGTGTTCCGCATCCCCCGCTCCTATCGCCTCCGGATTGCACCGAGCACTCTCATCGTCGAGGAGCGGACTTCGCTGCGGAGGCACGCCGAGAGCCCCTCCAGTACCTACTGGCGGAGCCTCAGCTATCACCGCGTGTCACATCCGTGCCACCAAAACCCTCGACGCACCTGGACCAGAACCCCACCTGCGTGAACAGCAGGGATCCGGACCACGTGGACGCCATGAGACGGCTCCGCCGACCTGCTCTCATCCGGGTCGGGCGGGGCTGCCGGAGTCCCCGGGGCCGACGAGGCCCACTTCGTACGCGAAGATGATCGCCTGCGCGCGGTCCCGCAGGGACAGCTTGGCCAGCAGGGCGTTCATGTGCGTCTTGACGGTGGAACGGCCGATGCCGAGGGCCGCCGCGATCTCGGAGTTGTTGAGGCCCCGGGCCACCTCGCGCAGGACGTCGCGCTCGCGCCCGGTGAGGGCGTCGAGACGGCCTTCCGGGCGGGCCCGCGGGCCGACGGTGCCGGTGGCGAAGGCGTCGATCAGGCGGCGGGTGACCTCGGGGGCGAGCAGTGCCTCACCGGCGGCGACCGTGCGGATGGCGTCGACGAGTTCCTGGGGTGCGCAGTCCTTCAGGAGGAATCCGGACGCGCCGCCGCGCAGGGCGGCGAAGACGTACTCGTCGCGGCGGAACGTGGTGAGCACCAGGACCCGTGTGGGCGGCTCCGCCGAGGTCAGCAGGCGGGTCGCCGTCAGGCCGTCCATGCCCGGCATGCGGATGTCCATCAGGACCACGTCGGGACGGCACGCGCGGGCGAGCTCCAGCGCCTCGGCACCGTCCGCCGCCTGCCCGGCCACGGTGAGGTCGGGTTCGGCGTCGATGACGGCCACGAACCCGGCACGGACCACGGCCTGGTCGTCGACCACGACCACACGGACGGTCATGCGTGCGTCCCCTTCGGGGTGAGGGAACTCGACTCGCCCAGGGCGCCCAACTCTCCCCTCGCACCCAACGCGTACCCCTCAGCCAACTTGCCCACCTCGTCTGCCTCATCCATCGCGTCCGCCTCATCCATCGCGTCCAGCAACTCCCGCAGCCCCGCGAGCGCCCCGCGTGCGGCGCCCGTGACCTCGCCCAGAGCCGTCCTCGGGTCCACGGCCCCGGCGACGCCCGCCTCCGCATGACGTACGAGAGCCACGGCGTGCTCCACGACCGCCGCATGCAGGCCCGACGCGACACGCCGCCGCTCCCCCGCCACCGCCTCGCCGACCCGTGCGGCGACCGTGTCGAGCAGCCGCTGCTCCCAAGGGCCGCCCGCGCCCCGCCGGGCCCGGGTCAGGAGGCCGAGCGCCCAGACGGGCAGCAGCCAGGGCACGGCGGCGAGTCCGAGCGCCGCGAGGAGCGCGACCGCGCCAGGGCCTGCCGACTCCGCCGGGTCGCCCGCCACCGCGAGCCCGACCGCGATGCCGCCGACGAGGCCCACTGCCACGGGGGCTGGCCAGGTGACGCGCGCGGGACCGTACGCGCCGACCGCGTGCAGCCCGATCAGCTCCGCCGTCCACGCGAGGGCGAGGGGGCCGAGCCAGTCGATGTCGACGAGTTCCAGGGCGGCCGCGGCCGACCAGCCGAGGCTCACCGTCAGCATGGCCGCGAGCGCCGTGGCGGGCGCGCGCCGACGGAGGAACAGCGGGGCCGCGTGGACGGCCAGCAGGGCTGCAAGGGAGGTGAGTTGTGCAGGTGTGAGGTCGGGCAGGAGCGGGTGGGGCGCAGTTGTGGCGAGGAGCAGCGGCAGCACGGTGCACAGGGCGAAGGCTGCCGCGTCCGTGATGAGGCCTCGGGTCCGCGGTCGGGCGCCGGGGATCGGCAGGGTCGCCTCGACGGCCCAGCCGCCGTCGCCGGTCGGCCCGGCGGTCAGCTCGCCACCCGCGCTCGCGGCCCGCTCCCGCATGCCCGCGAGTCCCCGGCCCGAACCCAGCGGGGCGCCATGGTCCGGCCATGTCCCGCCAGGCGGCGGCCCGTTGGTCACCGTGATCGCCAACTCGGCGGCACCGTGGCGCATGTGCACCACGACGGGCGCCCCGGCCGCGTAGCGCATGGCGTTCGTCAGGGACTCCTGCACGATGCGGTACGCGGCCACGGAGGTGAGGCCGGGCAGGGGGCGGGGGCGGCCCTCGGTGGTGCGGGTGACGGGGAAGCCGAGGCGTGCCAGGCCCGCGCAGAGGTGCGGGACGGACTCGTGGGGCGCGCCGCCGGCCGCCTCATCGCCGACGACCGCGACGAGCCGGCCCAGGGAGGCGAGGACGTCCCGGCCGGACGCGGCGCCCGTAGTCAGTGCGTCGGCGGCGAGTTCGGGGCGGTCGGCGGCGAGGCGGAGGGCCGCGGCGCTCTGGACGGCGACGGCGGTGAGGTGGTGGCCTGCGGCGTCGTGCAGGTCGCGGGCGAGGCGCTCGCGTTCGGCGGTGGCAGCGGCCCGGCGTTCGCGCTCCACTTCGGCCAGGCGGACGAGGGCTTGGGCGCGGCGGGCGGTGCGATGGTGACGCAGCCGCCCGCCGAGCACGATGAGCAGGTGCAGCAGGGCGCCCGCGAGAAGGGCGTCGAGCACCGTGCCCGCTGCTTCGTCTCCGGTGCCGGGCATGGGGATCCCGTGCAGCGGGAGGACGGCGGTGGCCAGCGCGGCGGCGAGGAGGGCGCGGGGGGCGGTGGGGGGCGTGAGGGACGGGGTGGGGGACGTCGGGGACGGGGTGCGGGGTGGAGGTGGGGCGGGGGCGAGGGAATGCGGCGCAGGGCCGGGCGAGGATGAGGCGGAGCTGGGCAGAGGTGACGCAGGGCCGGGCGAGCGTGAGGCTGCGCCGGGCGGAGGTGCGGCACGGCCGAGCGGATGCGACGCAGTGTCGGGCGAACTCGCGGCTACGCCGGACACAGGAGAGGCGCCGCCGGGCAGAGGAGAGGCAGGGCCAGGCAGGGATGACACGGCGCCCAGCCCGGTCGGAGGGACACCGCGCGCATGCGACGCGGGTGGCCCGGTGTCCTGTACGGGCTGCGACACGGGTGGCCCGGCACCCCGCGCGGCCAGCGAGAACAGCGCGATCCACAGCGCACACGGCAACGCGGGCGTCAACGCGGCCTGCGGAAGGAGCGCTTCTGTCGTGCCGTCCACGATCAGCGTCACGCAGAACACCGGCAGCGGCGCCACCCGCCGCCACACCAGTGCGGCGGCGGCCACGGCGATGGCGAGGGCGCCGAGCAGCGGCTGCCAGAGTTCGACGTGAGTGGCGACTGCCCCTGCCTCGGCGGACGTGCCCCCGTCCAGAGCGCCCAAGAGCCCTCCGCCGGACCCTCCGTCGGCGAGCACTCCGGAGAGGACAAGGGCCAGTACATGCCCCGCCATCAGCACGGCCGGGACCGTCGCATCGGCGGCCCCCGGCCGGTCACGTACCGCTCCCCGTAGCACCCTTCGACCCTACCGGCGCCCGTCTCCACCCAAAGGTGGAGGCGAGGTGGACCCCGGGGCCGGGGACGAGTCCCTGCTCGGGCAGGACGCCGACGCGCTCACGGCGCGGTGGGCTTGGAGCATGAGCATCGACCGACGTACAGCCGTCGCCGGAGGTCTCGCCGCGGGGCTCGCCCTGACGGCGACGGCCGCAGCGGCGAGGACGACGGGGCCCGGACGCGACCGGGGCGCCTCCGCGATCACCGTGCGGGGCGAGTCCCCGACCCGCTCCAGCATCCCCACGGCCCGGGACCCGAGGGCGTCGGGCGGTGCGCTCCTCGCCCTCGCCACGGCCGAGCCCCCGCCACCGCCGCGCGGTTGGTACGCCACGTACACCGTGCACGTCCCGACCGCCGGACCGTACCGGATCGAGGCCGTCGCGACGGTCCCGGTGGAGACGCCGCACATCGAGGAGACCGGCTCGTACTTCCGGCTCGCCGTGAACGGCGGGGCGTCGTGGTCGGTGACGCGCTCGCAGCCCTACTGGTACGAGTCCCCGAAGGCGTGGGGCGACCTGTCGCGCCTCACCCTCGGCGACGTGGAACTGCGGCGCGGCGTCAACACCCTCACGTTCACGGTCGACGGGCCCACGGTCCTCGACGACTACAACGGATACCGGTTCCTGCTCGACGAGTTCACGCTCACGCCCGTCCCGGTCGCGCTGCGCTCCGTGCGGCTGCGGGGCCCGGCGAACAACCTCGGCCACTATCGCGGGGACGCCCCCGCAGAGCTGCGCTTCGGCCTGAACGGCGCGGCGCCGCGTGCGTCGACCGTGACGTTCCACGTACTCGACTACTTCTCCCGCCAGGTGGCGTCCGGAACCGTCGCGATCCCACCCGGCGCCGCAACGGCACACGCCACGCTCCCCGCGCTGCCGCCCGGCAACTACCGTGCCGTCGCCGCGCTGACGACGGCCCCCAAGGACACCGTCACCGGCTCCTTCGCACACCTGCCCGCGCGGCGTGCACCGCGCGGGCCTGCCAACCGCTTCGGCGTGAACGTCTTCACGCACGCCCTTGTCCCGCCTCCGCTGCTGCCCGCCCTGGCGACGGCGATGGAGGCGATGGGCGTACGCCACGTGCGCGACGGCAGCGCCTGGCCGGCCGCCCAGCGCGAGCCGGACGGCCCGTTCGACAGCAGCCTGCACGAGGCGGTCGTCGAGGCCTTCCAGAAGCGTGGTCTCAAGGTCCTGGAGGTCGTCTCGCCGCCGCCGGGCTGGGCGTTGACGCCGACGTCCGTGCCCCTGCCCGCCGACCTGCGGCACGCCTACCGCTACGGCGCGCACCTGGCGGGCCGCGGCAAGCGGGTCGTGGCCGACGCGCTCCAGCTGTCCAACGAGCCGGACGTGGACGACACCGCGAGCACGGGCGACCAGCACGCCGCGTACGTGAAGGCGGCGGCACTGGGCATGAGGGATCAGCCGGACGCGCCGCCGGTGGTCCTGCCGGGCATCGCGGGCGAGGGTGTCTTCCAGGAGTTGATGCTGCACAACGACGTGGTGCGGTACGCGGACGTGTGGAGCTTCCACGGCTATCCGCCGCTGGACGACACCGACCCGGACTTCCCCTCGTCGGCGGAGGACCAGACGGAACTGCGGGAGCGGTTCGGGGCGACGACGCCGCAGTGGATGACGGAGTCCGGCGCGTTCCTGCCGGCCGAGCCGGGCACGGACCTGGCGTACGCGACGCAGCGCACCCAGGCCCGCTATCTCGTCCTTTCGACGGTGGAGAGCCTGGCGGCGGGCACGGAGCGGCAGTTCTGGTTCTGCGGGCCGCCGTGCACCGACGAGGGCGTGTCGTTCGCGCTGCTCAGCCGTGACTTCCAGCCGCTGCCCGCGTTCAGCGCGTACGCGGCCCTGACCGGGCTCCTCGGCGAGGCCAACTATGCCGGTCTGCTGCAGGAGTTGCTGCCGCACGCGGTCGGGTTCGTGTTCGGGGACGGGGCCGGGCGCACGGTGACCGTGGTGTGCGCGCCGAAGCCGCGGGACGTGGAGGTGCCGGTGCCGGACGGCGCGACGCGCGTGTACGACATCATGGGCGCCGCGCGAGGCACCCCGGCCCGGTCGGCTCGTGGCACGGTCCGCGTGGCCGCGTCCCGCGACCCCCTCTACCTGGTGACCGACGCGCCGTCTCCCCGCCGCCCGAGGCCCCCGGCGGGCGACGACAGCGCCCGGGCCCGGCCGCTGTCCGCGGCGGAGCACATCGTCCTCAGCCAGCGGTACGCGGCCGCGAACGCCGCGCCCGCCAAGGAGGACGGGGACGCGGAGCCGCCGCTGGGCTACCGTCTCGGCACGACCACCCGCATGACGGTTGACGTCTACAACTTCAACGCCTCCGCGCAGACCGTGACGGTGTCCGGACGGACCTTCGGGGGCTGGTCGGTGACGCCGCGTCAGGTGCGGGTGCGGGTGCCCGCCGGGGGCCGGGTCGGCGCGGAGTTCACGGTGACGGCGGGGCCGAAGGTGCGCCCCGGGGTCGATCTGCCCCTCGTCTTCGAAGCGGACCTGAGCGGTTCTGAGGCGGACCTCGACGTGTCCGAGGCGGACCCCGGCGGTTTCAAGGCGGACCCCGGCGGTGCTGCCGTGCCGCCGTCCGTCGCCCGCGTCCAGCGCCGCCGGGACCGGCCGCACCAGCGGCCGGGCCGACAGCCCGCCCTCACCCCGGTGATCGACAAGGTCACGCCGAAGGACGGCGCCGAGGCCAGTGGCCCGTCCGTGCGGCTCACGGCGCGGATCGCGGACGCGGTGTCGGGCGTCGACGCGGACCGGATCAGCGTGGAGGTGGACGGGGAGCGGATCGTGCACCGCTTCGACCCGGCCACCGGACGACTGGCGGCGACGGTGCGGCTGCGGGCGGGGCGGCACACGTTCCTGATCCGGGCGTTCAACAACGCGCATGCTCCGATGGCGCGGTCGGTGACGGTGCGAGTACGGGAGTGAGGCTCGACCTCGGTGCGTGCCAGGCATTCATCCATATGAATGCCTGGCACGGGCGAGGTGGAGGGGGCCGCGGAAGCAAACCCTTTTCTCCTCTATGGGCGATATAGGCATTCAACTACATGACCGCGACAGGCGCGCGCACGCGTACGGACTCGGAGTCGTACGCAATCCGTTGACAGGTACACATCCGAGCTTTAGCGTGCTCCCCCACCTGACAGGAAAGTTTCCTAATGGTGTAGGTGCGACGCCAACTCCCTCTGGGCGACCACCTCTTCCCCCTCCCCCCTCCCCGCTCTCCGCCCCCGCACCCTCCGCTCCCCCTCGCTCTCCTGGAGGACACCGTGAGACGCATCAGCCCCCGGTCGTCCAGGGCGTTCGGCGCCCTGGTGGCCGCGGCCACCACCGCCGCGCTCTGCGTGGCCCTGCCCGCCGCACACTCCGCTCCCCTCCCCCGCGCCGCGACGTACGAGGCCGAGACCGCCGAGGTCGTCAAGGGCAAGGTGGAGTCCAACCACTCCGGCCACACCGGCAGCGGCTTCGTGAACTTCGACGTGGTGTCCGACGCGTACGTCGAGTTCACCGTCGAGGCGGAGCGGCCCGGCGCCACCAAGCTCGACTTCCGCTACGCCAACGGCACGTCCACCGACCGACCGCTCGACGTCACGGTCAACGGCGCCCAGGCCGCCGACAACCTCGCCTTCCCCGGCACCGGCGCCTGGACCCCCTGGAAGTCCGCGAGCGTCACCACGACGCTGGCCTCGGGTCCGAACAAGATCCGCGCCGCCACCTCGGGCGTGGACGGCCCCAACCTCGACAGCCTGACCGTCACCCCGCAGGGCCCGGCGGACACCGAGAAGCCGTCGGCCCCCAAGGACCTGCGCAAGGACAAGGAGCCGACCACCACCTCCGTGTCCCTCGCCTGGGGCGCGGCCAGCGACAACGTGAAGGTCACCGGCTACGACGTGTACCAGCACGGCCAGCTCATGAAGCAGGTCGACGGCGACACCCTCGCCACCACGGTGACGGGCCTGACGCCCGAGACCAGTTACGACTGGACCGTCTTCGCGCGCGACGCCGCCTCGAACGTCTCCGACGCCAGCAACGCGGTCACCGTCGCGACGCTGCCCGCACCGCCGGACGACGAGCCGCCGAGCGTCCCCGCGGACCTGCGCACGACGGGCAAGACGGCGACGAGCGTCGATCTGGCGTGGACGCCGTCCACCGACAATGTGAAGGTCACGAGGTACGAGATCCACCGTGACGGCGCCGCCGCGGGCACCTCGGAGACGGCGTCCACGACCGTCGCAGGGCTGACGGCCGGCACGGCGTACAAGTTCAAGGTGCGGGCCGTCGATGCCAAGGGCAACAAGTCGGCGTTCGGCCCCGAGATCAGCGTCACCACCGCGGGCTCCCAGCCCGGCGGCACCCCCGACCCGGGCACCGTGAAGACCCTCGCCAGCGGCGTGGACGTCGCCTGGGGCGTGGCGTTCCTGCCGGACGGCTCCGGGATCTTCACCGAGCGGAACACCTTCAACGTGCACCGGCTCACCAAGTCCGGGCAGAAGACGCTGCTCGGCAAGGTGCCCAACTCCCAGACCACGGGCGGCGAGGGCGGCCTGATGGGCGTGGAGGTCTCCCCGAACTTCGCCACCGACCACTACGTGTACTTCCTGCACACCTCGTCCGACGGCAACCGCATCGCCCGGATGACACTGGAGAACAACACGCTCAGCGGCTACAAGGTGCTGCTCGACGGCATGGCCAAGAGCCGCTTCCACAACGGCGGACGGCTGCGGTTCGGCCCCGACGGCAAGCTGTACGCGGGGATGGGCGACGCCCAGAACGACTCCCGGGCGCAGGACAAGAACTCCCTCAACGGCAAGATCCTGCGCATCAACCAGGACGGCTCGATCCCGTCCGACAACCCCTTCGGCAACGCCGTGTGGTCCATCGGCCACCGCAATCCCCAGGGCCTCGACTTCGACTCCAAGGGCCGTCTGTGGCAGGCCGAATTCGGCGACGGCATCATGGACGAGGTCAATCTGGTCCAGAAGGGCGGCAACTACGGCTGGCCGCACTGCGAGGGCACCAGCGGCAGTTGCTCCGGCTACGTCGCGCCGAAGAAGACCTGGCCGACGTCGGCCGCCTCGCCCAGCGGACTCACGATCGTCAACGACCACGTCTTCGTGGCCACGACCAGGGGCGAGCGGGTCTACCGGCTGCGCATCGACGCCGGCTCCAACCTGGTCGAGCAGAAGACGTACTTCCAGGGGACGTACGACCGGCTGCGCACCGTCGAGGTCGACCCCGACGGCGACATCTGGCTGACCACGTCCACGGACAAGGACGGCACGGCGGGCAACGACCGGATCCTGCTCATCGACGTCGTCTACTCCGGCGGCCCCGATCCACAGCCCGGCGACTTCAAGCTGTCCAGCGGCGCCTTCGCCGACAACGCCACCATCCCCGACAAGTACACCTGCGCCGGGGACGGCGCCGCGGGCCAGGACGTCTCGCCCCCGCTGGCCTGGAGCGCGGGCGCCACCGGGGCGAAGGCCTACGCCGTGGTCTTCGCCGATGTCGCAGGCAACGGCAACAAGCTCCACTGGGCCCTGTGGGACGTCCCCGCCGCCCGTTCCGGGCTCCCCGAGAAACTGGGCCCGGGCTTCGACGTCCCCGGCCTGGACGGCGCGAAGCAGAAGGCCATGGGCAGTGGCGCCAACTCCCGCCAGTACTTCGGCCCGTGCCCCGGCGGCTCCTCGCACCCGTACACGTTCACGCTCCACGCGCTGAACACCGCGAAGGTGCCGGGACTCACCTCCGCCTCCTCGATGTCCCAGATCGAGACGGCCATCAAGAACGCGAGCACGGCGTCCGTGAAACTGCGGGGAAAGTCGGCCGCGGGAACGTGATGCAGCGCGGTACGTGATCAGAGCGGCGGGAGCGGGCCGACGAGGTCCGCCCCCGCCGTGCCCGCGCCCGTCACCTCACCCCCCGACCCCTCACCACGCACCGCCCTCGAAGGAAGACACCACCCGCAGACCGGGCCCGTCCTCACAAAACCGAACATGACAGCGCACCTCGACCTCACCCCACCGCCTCTCCGCCCGCTCCCGCAGCCAGCTCAACAGCCCGCCCATCAGCCCGAGTTCGTCACTGTGCACGACCTGCCGCGACGACAGCGCCCACCCACCACCCTCACGCCGCGCCAACTCGGCATAAGCAACGCCACCAACCCTCCGGTCGACGGGCCCACGCTGCGCGAGCAAGGGATACGCGTCCACCTCCCACTGATCCCCGGGCAACGGGTCACCGTGCTCCTCCCCCACGGGATGGACCGGCCAGTGATCCACCACGATGACGAGCGCTCCCGGACGCGCCCCGAGCCCCAGATGCCAACGCAACTCGGCCATCTCGGCCTCCGACAACTCGGCCGGGAGTTCCGCGGTGATGAGGACTTCGTGAATGTCTGCCACGCCGCAGCATGGCATGCCCAGTCGGCAAGATCCCCACCGGTGGCGACCAGTTCATCAAACCCCTCGGCCGACCGGCCGACGCACGGAGGGGCCGCCCGGCTTCCGCCAGACGGCCCGGCCAGCCGTGCACCCCGTGCTGGTCAGTACGGCGGCCCTCACCGAGACCGATGCGGGCCGCCTTCCAGGCCATTCCTCTACTTGCGGTACTGCGTGTACATCTTTGTCGCCCCTACGCCCTTCGGGCACTCAGCCCTGTTGTACTCAGCACCCCAGTACACGGGGGCGTTGTACTCCCGGCCGTTGGCACAGTAGACCTTGATCCGGACGTCGGCTCCAGAGCATGTGGCATGCGCCCGACCCCGGTCGGTGTAGTCGATCCACTCGGACCCGGACGTCGGGCACTCCTTGTAGATGTCCGAAGCCGCGGCCGAAGCCGACGGACTCGTGATGGCCAGCCCTCCCGTCAGGGCCAGAAGACCGGTGACAAGTGTGACCGCACCACGGTTGTTCCTGATCTTGCTGAGCATGCTGAGACCTCTCTCGAGTCAGCTGTCGCAGAGCGGCAGCTGGGGAATGGGTCGCTCTTTCTCCACGTTTGTCGGCTTCCAGAAATCGACGGGTACGGCCCCGGATGAGCGCTGCGGTGGCTCGCCGTCGGTTTCGAATAGGGACAGTGGCAGTGCCGTCCTGTGGTGAAGCTGAGGGACTCTGAGGATCGTTCAGGAAACCCGCCCCGGCCTCGGGTCCACGGAGGTGGACGCTGCATCGGACGCCTGGGGAGGCTTCGATTCTCAGCGTGGCTTCAGGTGCCTCCCGCGATACTGAGCGCATGCGGATACTCGTGGCGGAGGACGATCCCAGGCTGATGGAGTTGCTCCGGCGCGGGCTGCGCGGGGAGGGCTTCGTCGTCGACAGCACGGGCAATGGGGCACGGGTCCTGGAACTGGTCCAGGAGAACGACTACGACGTCGTGGTACTGGACATCATGCTGCCGGGGATGAACGGACTACGGGTCTGCACACGCATGCGGGAGGCCGCGCTCTGGGTCCCGGTACTGATGCTCACAGCCAAGGACGGGGAGTTCGACGAGGCGGAGGGGCTCGACACCGGAGCCGACGACTATGTCACCAAGCCGTTCTCCTACGTGGCGCTGGTGGCGCGTCTGAGGGCTCTGGTGCGCCGAGGCCAGCGGGAGCGGCCGGCCGCCATCGAGGCGGGGGACCTGCGCGTGGACCCGGCCACGCGCCGCTGCCATCGCGGACAGGTCCCTGTCCCGCTCACGATGCGTGAGTTCGCCGTGCTCTGGTACCTGGCGAGCCGCCGCGGGGAAGTGGTGTCCAAGACCGAGATCCTGGAGCACGTATGGGGCAGCTTCGACGGTGACGTCAACGTCGTGGAGGTGTACGTCAGCGCCCTGCGCCGGAAAATCGACGCCCCCTTCCGTCGACGTACGATCCACACCGTCCGCGGCGCCGGTTACCGTCTCGAAGACGAACCAGCCCTGCCATGAGGCGGCCTGGACGGATCCGGTTACTGCCGACGCTCAGCATGCGGGCCAAGGCCGCGCTGCTGTCCGCCCTGCTGGTGACTCCCCCGCTTGCTGCCGGTGCCTTCCTCGCCACGGACTTCTGGCGCCGCTCTCTCCTGGAGAACGCCATGGAGACGACGGCCCTCAGGGCTGATGTGACGGACACCTTCGCCCGCGGCGTCAAGTCGAACGCAGCCGATCTCCCTCCGGGGACCCGGCAGTACTGCGTTTCCGGCAAGCCGAAGGTACTTCGAGAGGGCGGGCTCACCGCCACGGTCATTTCCGAGGTCCCGGACTCGGGCGCGTTGTCCCTGTGGCTGTGGCCTGACCTCATCGACGGGAACGGCGAGCCCAGGAACCTGCGCATCGTCTACCCGGAGTATCCGGCGCCCTCGCCCCACCGGCTCATCACCGAGTACGACCTCAAGAAGGAACAGGCCGCGCTGGACACCATGGCGCAGCGGATGGTCGGCACCGCGGCAGGGCTGGTCCTGCTCACCGCGGCGGTCGCCTGGTTCATCGCCGGACGCACCCTGCGGCCCATGGAGGCCATCCGGCGGAAATTCACGGAGCTGAGCACGCACCACCTCGATCAGCGTGTTCCCGTACCGCCGCGGAACAACGAGATCAGCCGGCTGGCGGTGACCATGAACGACACACTCGACCGGTTGCAGAGTTCGGTGGAGCAGCAGAGGCGGTTCACAGCGAACGCCTCCCACGAACTGCGCACCCCGCTGGCAGCGCTGCGTGCGGAGCTGGAGATCGCTCTCGCCCAGCCGCAGAACGCCGACTGGCCCCAGGTGGTCGAACGAGCGCTGGGAGACACGGTACGTCTGCAGCAGCTCACGGACGACCTGCTCATGCTCGCGCGTCTCGACGCGCAAGCCACGCTGTTCGACTCCGGCAAGCAGCTGAATCTGACCGATCTGGTCCGCGAGGAATGCGCACGGCGCACGCCGCCCGCGCATCTCGCCCTGAAGGTCTCCACCGGCCAGGAACCGATGGCGGTCCGGGGCCACTGCGCACTACTGGGGCGAGTACTGGGCAATCTCCTTGAAAATGCCGAGCGTTACGCGAAGGAGTGCATCACGGTGCGCCTCACCCGCGACGCCGACGCGGGCACGGTCACGCTCGACGTGGGTGACGACGGACCCGGCATTCCGCCCGAAGACCGCAACCGCGTCTTCGGCTACTTCACACGGCTCGACGAAGTACGCAGCCACCACACCGGTGGAGCCGGACTTGGCCTGGCCATAGCCCAGCACATCGCCACCCTCCACCACGGCAGTCTCACCATCGTCGCCGCCGATCCCGGGGTTCATTTCCTCCTCACCCTCCCCGGCTGTCAGCCGCAGCGGGAGCCGCAGCCGCCGGAAAGTCCGCGCACGGAGACCGAGAGGGGCCGTCCGCCATCCGCCGGACGGCCCCCGGGCAGTGCTGCCCCGCGCGTCGGTCAGTCGTTCCAGCCGAAGTAGTCCGGCTGCGTCTGCACGTTCAGCTCATGCATCCGGACCCGCTCGGCGGGCTTGGTGCGCTTGTCGTTGAGCTTCAGTACGTCGAAGCCCTTGACCATGTCGTTCGAGTAGATGTGGCCGTTGTAGTAGTAGGCCGACCAGGAGCCGCCGCCGACGAGTTGGTCGGCGGAGATGGGACCGCGTTCGAAGTACGCGATCTCCTTGGGCTTGGTCGAGTCGGTGAAGTCCCAGACGGAGACGCCGCCCTGGTACCAGGCCTGGACCATGAGGTCCTTGCCCTTGACGGGGATCAGCGAGCCGTTGTGGGCCACGCAGTTCTCGGTGTCCGCCTGGTGGCGCGGGATCTTGAAGTAGCTCTTGAAGACCAGCTTGCGCTTGTCGCCCCAGCCCTTGATCTCGTAGATGCCGTCGGCGCCGCGGTTCGGGCCGATCTCGGCGTTGCAGGTGGCGCCGCCGCCACCGCCCAGCTCGTCGGTGAACACGACCTTGTCGGCGCGCTGGTTGAAGGTCGCCGAGTGCCAGAACGCGAAGTTCACGTTGTCCTGGACACGGTCGATGACCTTCGGGCGTTCGGGATCCTTGATGGAGAACAGGATGCCGTCACCCATGCAGGCGCCCGCCGCCAGGTCCTTGGAGGGCAGGACCGTGATGTCGTGGCAGCCGGTGGTCTTGGAGACGCCCGGGTTGGTGGGTCCGCCGGGGTTGCCGCCGCCGTCCGGGCCCTCGCCCGGGAACAGCACGGGGAAGCCGACGAGCGCGGCCTTCTGCGGGGCCTTGCGCGGCACCTTGATGACGGAGATGCCGTCGTGCGGCGGCTGGCAGTCGGGGAACGACGCGCTCGGCGCGTACGAGGAGACGTACACGTAGACGTTGCGGCGCTCGGGGACCAGCGTGTGGGTGTGCGAGCCGCAGGCGGTCTCGACGGCGGCGACGTAGCGCGGGTTCTTCTTGTCGCTGATGTCGAAGACCTTCATGCCCTCCCAGGACGACTTCTCCGTGGCGGGCTGCGTCGTGCTGGAGCAGGAGCTGTCGCTGCGCGAGGAGTCCGTCGACAGGAACAGCAGGTCGCCGGAGACCGACACGTCGTTCTGCGACCCGGGACAGAGGACCTGCGCGACCGTCTTCGGCTTCTTCGGGTTGCTGATGTCGAAGATGCGGAAGCCGTCGTAGTTGCCCGCGAAGGCGTACTTGCCCTGGAAGGCGAGGTCCGAGTTCGTCCCGGGCAGCGCGTCCTTGGGGATGTTCGTCAGATGCTCGATGTTGTCGGAGTGGACGATCTCGTCCGGCGCCGGGATCTTGCCGTCGGATATCGCCTTCCTGGTGTCCTCGGCGTCGCTCTTCGACACCTTCTTGGGGGCCTTGGGGGTGTCACCCGGGTCGGGGGTCGCCCCGGCGGGCGCCGCGGTCAGCAGCGCGGCCAGCAGCCCGGCCGCGGCCGCGACAACTCCCAGGCGTCTGCGGCGCGTTCTGGGTTCGTTCAACAGGGTCACTGCGTCCTCCCTTGTGCCCGTTCGGGGGCGAACGGTTCACGGACACCCGCAGTATCGTGCTCCTCATGTACAAATCAACAGATGGCAACGCAGTCGTAATGAACATTTCTGATCACTGACGCTCATCGGCGTGCTAGGACGTACCCAACCACCCCGCGTGCCACAGGAGGTCGCCGTGCCCCACCGCCGTACGTCCGCCGCCCGTACGTCCGCCGTGCCCGCCGCGTCCGTCAAGCGCGCCTGGGCCGCGACCGGACTGCTCACGGCAGCCGTCCTCGTGCTCGGGGCCTGCGACTCCGGCTCGGATTCGGACTCGGGCTCCGGGGGCAAGGCCAAGTCGGCTTCCTCGACCGGGCCTTCGGTCATCGCGCCCGGCAAACCGGGCGAGACGGCCGCGACGCTCTCCGCCGAGGACGCCGCGAAGAAGAGAACCGACGACGACAGCCCGAACTCCGCCGACTTCGAGTACGTCGAGAAGATGATCCCGCACCACAGCCAGGCCCTGGACATGACCCGGCTCGTCCCGAAGCGGGCGAAGTCCACCAAGGTGAAGCGTCTCGCCGACCGCATCACCGCCGCCCAGAAGCCGGAAATCGGCGCGATGGAGCGGTGGTTGAAGGCCCACGCCAAGAAGGGGAAGCCGGGGGCGAAGCCCTCGAAGCCCGGACATGACGGTCACGGCGACCACGCGGGCATGCCGGGCATGGCGACACCGGCTCAGCTCAAGCAGTTGCGCGCGGCCAAGGGCGAGGCCTTCGACCAGCTCTTCCTGAAGCTGATGATCACCCACCACACCGGCGCCGTGACGATGGCCACCGACGCGCTCTCCCAGGGCAACAATCTGCTCGTCGAGGAGATGGCCAACGATGTCGTGGCGCAGCAGACGAGTGAGATCAATCGGATGCGCGGGATGAGTTGATGGTCTGACCGGCCGGGGGCCGAGGCGGGGTGTGTGCGTGGGGCCGCGCGATCGGGGGCCCGGGGTCGTCGGCGCCCCGGGCACGGGCGGCTAGCGGCGGTGATGGCGCGACATCAGGAGCCCCGCGTCCCGCGCCCCCGCGATCAGGCGCAGCGACTTGCGGCGGCTGTGCCCCGTCGCACGCATCACGGCGAGCACCGGGTCCTCACCGTCCTCCAGCGCTCCTCGGTAGGCCTCCGCCGCGACGTTCCGCACCGCGCCGCCGCGTCGCGCGGACCGGCGGCTCCGGCGCGCGCCGGGCGGTTCCTGAGCGGGGCCGCCGCCGTTGCGGCAGAGCGCGTCCGTGGTTCCGTGGCGGTCGGCCAGGCCTCGGAAGGCGTCGTTGAGGGGGCCTTCGATCCGCGCGGCGAGCGCCGCCAGGTCGCCCAGGGGAAGCGGGGGGCGGGCGCGCACTTCCTCGATGGCGATCCGGCCGTCCGAGACGACCGCGAGGACGTCGGCACCGCGGGGCGCGTCGGGGCAGCACCCGCCCTCGGCACCGTCATGGCCGGTGCCGCCACGTCCGGCCCCACCACCGCCATCGTCACCGCCGAAGGCAAGGTGCACGTGAAAGAGCGACGGCAGTACGCCGTCCCGCAGCGCCCCGCCCCCCGCACCCGCGAGGGGACCCGCGCTTGCCCCACCGAAGTCATCGCCCCGGCCCACGGGTGGAGTGAACTCGTCCCCCCGGCTCGCGGGTTGACCGATACCCAGCCCACCACCGATACCCACCCCGCCCCCACCGAAGTCCCCCTCAAGCCCGGCCTCCGGACCCGCCCCCGAAGCCATACCCTCCACCCATCCCGCCCCGGACCATCCCTCATCCACGTCCCTCGCCCACCCCGTCGGCCAGCTGGGGCCGTCCGCCACAAGGTCCGCCCGGCCCTCCGAACCGCCCACCGACGGGACGCCCCACCCCTCCGGACCGCCCACCGACGGCACGCCCCACCCCTCCAGCACACCCGCCCCCACATCCGCCCAGTCGCCCCCGACGGCAAGCCCCTCACCGGCGCCGACATCCACTCCCGCCCACGGCGACGCCTCGACCGGCCCCTCCTCCCCCGGCCACCCGGCCCCGGCCTGGTCGACCGGACCGCTCATCCCCGGCAGGCCCGCAGAGCCCACCCTCCGCAGCTCCTCCGCCCCGCCACCCGATCGGAAATGATCATCCTCGTTGCGATATGAACCTTTCTGCACAGTGGCACGGTAGCCGTACTGTCACATTCCGCCACGAACGGCGCGCGCGGGGGCGTCGGGCGCGGCACCCTGAAGGCGGCACCCGGTTTCGCGGGCGCCGCCGCGCCCGCCTCTGCGCGTCGCGGCACATCTCCCCCTGGGCGCACAGGGGTGCGATGCTGATGCCGGGCGGGCAGCAGCCGGCCGCAAGGCGTCCCGGGGACAGCCCCGCGGAAGGAGCGCCACCGTGCAGGTCGCCGTCGTGGGATCGGGTCCGAGCGGGGTCTACACCGCGCAGAGTCTGGTGCAGCAGGAGCGCGTGCCGGACGTGCGGGTCGACGTGCTCGACCGGTTGCCCTGCCCGTACGGACTGGTGCGCTACGGCGTGGCACCGGACCACGAGAAGATCAAGTCCCTCCAGAACAACCTGCGTACGGTCCTGGAGCACGAGCGGGTGCGGTTCTTCGGCGGCGTCGAGATCGGGCCCCGGGCACTGTCCCCGGCGCGGCTGCTCGGCATGTACCACGCGGTGGTCTACTGCGTGGGCGCGGCCACGGACCGGCACTTGGGCGTGCCCGGCGAGAACCTGCCGGGCAGCTGCTCGGCCACCGAGTTCGTGTCCTGGTACAGCGCCCACCCGGACGTGACGGTCAACGGCGCGGGGCCGCCCGACCGCTTCGTGCGCGGGGTGGAGTCGGCCGTGGTCATCGGCGTCGGGAACGTGGCGGTGGATGTCGCGCGGATGCTGGCGCGCGGCGCCGCCGAGCTGCTGCCGACCGACATTCCGCAGGAGGCGCTGGGCGTCCTCGCCGAAAGCCCGGTGCGCGAGGTGCACATGGTGGGGCGGCGCGGCCCTTCGCAGGCGCGGTTCACCACGAAGGAACTGCGGGAGCTCGGCTCCCTGCCGGACACCGAAGTCGTCGTGGATCCTGCGGAGTTGGCGCTCGACCCGGCGTACGCGGACCCGTCGGGCCTGCCCGCCGCGAACCGGCGCAATGTCGAGGTGATGCGCGGCTGGGCGGCGGCCGGGCGGCCCAGGCGGGCGCCCGCCCGGCGGATCCGGCTGCGGTTCTTCCTGCGGCCGGTCGCCGTGCTCGACGCGGACGGCCGGGTCGGCGGGGTGCGGTTCGAGCGGACGCTGCCGGACGGGCGCGGCGGAGTGACGGGCACGGGGACGCACGAGGACATCGCGGGCCAACTCGTGCTGCGGTCCGTGGGCTATCGCGGGGTGCCGCTGGACGGGCTTCCGTTCGACGAGGGGGCCGGCACCGTGCCGCACGCGGCGGGGCGGGTCCTTCGCGACGGCACGGTCTCCCCCGGCGAGTACGTGGCGGGCTGGATCAAGCGCGGCCCCACGGGCGTCATCGGCACCAACCGCCCCTGCGCCAAGGAGACGGCACTGTCCCTGCTCGACGACGCCCCGACCCTCCTCGAGCGGGCCGTGGCGGGCGATCCCGCGACGGCGCTGCGTGCCGCCGGGGCCGAACCGGTCGAGTGGCCGGGGTGGCTGGCGATCGAGCGGGCGGAGGCGGAGCTGGGGCGTTCCCTCGGGCGCGGTTCGGTGAAGATCCCGGACTGGCCGGGGCTGCTCGCGGCGGCGCGCGGCGGGCTGCCCGACCGGGCGGGCTGAGCCGACGCGCGGCCCGAGCCGCGCCCCGAGAGATCAGGCCCCGAGCCGCGCCTCCTGCCGGGCCGCCGCGTCGAGGACGCTGTCGAGGAGCCCGGGGAACAGCGCGTCCAGGTCGTCCCTGCGCAGCCCGTTCAGCTTCGCCGTGCCCCGGTAGTTCTGCTGGATCACGCCCGCCTCGCGCAGCACCCGGAAGTGGTGCGTGGACGTGGACTTGGTGACGGGCAGGTCGAAGTGCGAACAGGTCACGCCCACCTGCGCGGCGGCGAGCTCGCACACGATGAGCATGCGCAGCGGGTCGGACAGCGCGTGCAGCACGCCTTCGAGGCGGATCTCCTCGCGCGCCGGGTGAGCGAGCGCGCGGGCGCTCGGTGCGGCGGTCGTCATGGCGGCTCCACTCTCCCTGGGCGGCCGGGGCGCCCGTGTGCGGTGCGGACGCCTCCAGTGTACGAGTAGTACGAGACTCATCGTAGTTTGACAGATGCCGTACTACGATGCCTATCGTACGAGTGGGAGGCGTACCCGGCGGCCCCGGCCGCGGGCGCACCCTCCGTACCGCCGCTGTCACTACTGGAGGCCGCCGTGAGCGCGCTGTTCGAGCCCTACACCCTGCGATCGCTGACCATCCCGAACCGCGTGTGGATGGCGCCGATGTGTCAGTACTCCGCGGCGGCGTCGGGCCCCGAGGCGGGCGTGCCGACCGACTGGCACTTCGCGCACTACGCGGCGCGCGCCACCGGAGGCACCGGCCTGATCCTGGTCGAGGCGACCGGCGTGAGCCCCGAGGGCCGCATCTCCCCGGCCGACCTCGGCATCTGGAACGACACGCAGGTCGAGGCGTTCCGCCGCATCACCGGCTTCCTCAAGGAGCACGGCACCGTCCCGGGCATCCAGCTCGCGCACGCGGGCCGCAAGGCGTCCACCGACCGGCCGTGGCTCGGCGGCGCGCCGCTCGCGCCCGGTTCGGCGGAGGGCTGGCAGCCGGTGGGGCCGAGCCCGGTGGCGTACGACGAGCGCCACACCGTACCGACGGAGCTGACCGTCGATCAGATCCAGGACGTGGTCGGGCAGTTCGCGGACGCCGCGCGGCGCGCCCTGGACGCCGGGTTCGAGGTCGCCGAGGTGCACGGCGCCCACGGCTATCTGGTCGGTGAGTTCCTCTCGCCGCACTCCAACCGGCGCACCGACGCCTACGGCGGGTCGTTCGAGAACCGGGTCCGCTTCGCCCTGGAGGTCGTGGACGCCATTCGCGCCGTGTGGCCCGAGGACAAGCCGCTGTTCTTCCGCATCTCCGCGACCGACTGGCTCGAGGAGGGCGGCTGGACCGCGGACGACACCGTCCGCTTCGCCGCGCTCCTCAAGGAGCACGGCGTCGACCTGCTCGACGTGTCCACCGGCGGCAATGCCGCGGGCGTCAAGATTCCGGTCGAGCCCGGCTACCAGGTCCCGTTCGCCGCGCGGGTCCGCGAGGAGACGGGGCTTCCGGTCGCCGCGGTCGGTCTGATCACCGGTGTCACGCAGGCCGAGAAGATCGTCGCCAACGGTGAGGCGGACGCCGTCCTGCTCGGCCGCGAGCTGCTGCGCAGCCCCTCGTGGGCGCGGCAGGCGGCGCGTGAGCTGGGCGCGGAGGTGCGGGTGCCGCAGCAGTACCTGCGGTCCGTCTGAGCCCGTCGGCCTCTTCGGCC
This sequence comes from Streptomyces sp. NPDC127108, assembly GCF_042677545.1. Taxonomy (NCBI): domain Bacteria; kingdom Bacillati; phylum Actinomycetota; class Actinomycetes; order Kitasatosporales; family Streptomycetaceae; genus Streptomyces; species Streptomyces sp. NPDC127108. Next base: position 90,201 of record NZ_JBHXTE010000044.1, read on the forward strand.
CGCCGGAACGCACGGCGCCCGGTGCGGGGTGGTCCCACCCCGCAC